>JACQDI010000617.1 GCA_016201195.1 Acidobacteriota bacterium
GTTACGGCTTTGTTATGATTGACCCCAAGCGCCGGCCGCGCTCCCGATGGTGTTTGCTTCCCGGCTCCAGATCCGCTTGCTCCTTCCGCTGTTCCCGATACTGGCGGCGATGGGGCAGAAGGCTGCCGGGGCAGACCAGGAAGTGGGCAGCAAGACCTGCAACGGCTGCCACCCGGAGATCTACCGGAACTACTCCGCCACCAGCATGTCCCAGAGCAGCGGGAAAGTGGGCAAGGGCGCTTTCCGGGAGAGCTTCTACCGCGCCCGTTTTTCCGATCCCGCTCTGGGCGCGCAGTATAGTGTCTCGCTGACGGCGGAAGGGTACCGCCTGGAATTCTCGCGGGACTCTGCGGGCGTCCGCGGCGAGCGGGTCCTGGGATGGTTCATCGGATCCGGCAGAGTGGGCCGGAGCTACGTGTCGTCGCTCGAGGGCTTCCTGTTTCAGGCCCCGGTTTCTTACTACACGCTCAGCGAGAAGTGGGGCGTCTCGCCGGGTTTCGAGCAGCATTCCTCCCTCTATTTCACGCGGGCAGTGAGCGCCAAGTGCCTGCAATGCCACGCCAGCAGGCTCCAGCCGGTCGCGGGCGCCGAGAATCGTTTCAGCGCGCCGCCGTTCCTCGAAGGAGGCGTCAGTTGCGAGCGATGCCACGGGCCGGGGAAGAACCATGTGGACAAGATCACCGCAGGGGACCGCAAGGGGCTGAGCGAGATCGTCAACCCCGCGAAGCTGGAGCCGGCCCGGCGGGACAGCGTCTGCGCGCAGTGCCACTTGACAGGCGCAGCCAGGGTCGCCCGGGCCCGTGCGGCGCGTGCGGCTTACCGGCCCGGAGAATTGCTGTCGGAGTATACGGCCTATTTCGTCTGGACCGACGCCGGGCCTTCAGCCATGAGCGCGAACAGCCACTTCGAAAAGCTCCAGCAAAGTGCATGCAAGAAAGCGAGTGGAGACCGCCTGTGGTGCGGCTCTTGCCACGACCCGCACTCCGAGCCGGAGGCAGCAACGCGCGCGGAATTCTATCGAGCGCGGTGCCGGAAATGTCACGAGCCCTCGGCTTGTAAGGAGAGCCTGGGGACGCGTCGCAAGGCCCAGGACGACTGCTCCGCATGCCACATGCCGAAGGACCAGGTCCGGGAAACCGAACACGCTGTGTTTACGGATCACTCCATTCCGCGGCGGCCACGACGCTCTGCCGGCTCACCAGGCACGGGCCGCTCGCTGGCGCCGTTCTGGAATACGCCGGTGGAGGAGCGAGATCTGGGTCTGGCGTTCGCGATGGTGGCAGGCGAGGATTCGAGCTTCCGCCGGCGCGCCTTTGAGTTGTTGCAGAAGGCGGAAGCGCGTGATCCCGAAGATCTGCCTGTTCTCATCCAACTGGCCCAGCTCCTGGACGAGACAGGCCGGGAAGATCAAGCGATGGCTCTGAGCGAACGGATCGTGCGTTTGGATCCATCGCAAGCGGCGGTAGCGGTCAACCTGGGCACGTACTATATCAAACGGGGCCGCGTGCAGGAGGCGATGCGCCTGTGGCAAGACGCGCTTTCGCGAAATCCGGGACTGACGGGCGCCCGGATCAACCTCGCCGTGGCGCAACATCGAGCCGGGGATGCGGCCGCCGCCGAGGCGACGCTGCGGAAAGCGCTCCAGTATGATCCCGACCAGGAGACGGCGCGGAAGCTCCTCGCGGAAATTCGGGCCGGGAGCCGATAGCCTCGGTAACGGACGTAACAAACCCAAAAGGGCCTTGACAACTCCGCGCCGGTGGTTATAACATCGTCACACCAAGGTAAGGTAACGTCTGTACCAGAAGGGGGTATTGTGAATCGGCCGAGCTGCCTTTCTCTCGCCAAGGCTGCGAGAATCGCTTTCCTGGTTTTATGCGTGGCGGGGCTTACCCTGCCGCTCGAAGCTCAAACTTTCTACGGATCCATCATCGGCGCCGTCACCGACGCCACCGGCGGCGCCGTGCCGCAGGCGGGCGTGACCCTCACGAACCTCGGCACCGGTGAGCGCCGGAACATGCAGACTGACGGGTTTGGGAACTACCAGTTCGTCAACCTCGTGCCCGCCCAATACAAGATCGAAGTGGAGAAGACGGGCTTCCGCCGTTTCGTCCGCGAGCCGATCGTTGTCGATGTACAGAGCGCAGTCCGCATCGATGTCGGCATGCAGGTCGGTGAAGTGAACCAGGTGGTCGAAGTTACTGCGGCGACGCCTCTGCTGCAAACCGAGAGCGCGACTTTGGGCCAGGTCGTTGACGGCCGAAAGGTGCTGGAAGCGCCGTTGAACGGGCGCAACATCTACGTCTTGTTGGCTTTTGTGCCGGGGGTCGTGCCCGGCGGCCAGTCGACGAGCAACCCCACCGGGACGAATCCCTTCGCCTGGGGGAACTACCAGATCGGAGGCGGCCAGTCCAACGAGCACGTCACTTACATCGACGGCGCCCCGGTGAACGTCTCTTACATTAATCTGACGTCGCTGGTCCCTACCCAGGACGCCATCGCGGAGTTTCGCGTCCAGACCAACAGCATGGGCCCCGAGGTTGGCCGGCTGGCGGGGGGCGCAGTCAACCTCACGACAAGATCCGGCACGAACTCCTTCCACGGCACCGCTTACGAGTTCTTGCGCAACAAGGTTCTCAACGCCAACACGTTCTTCAACAATAAGGCCGGCGTCGCGCGCCCTGCTTTCACGCAGAATCAATATGGATTCAACGTCGGCGGGCCGGTGCAGAAAGACAAGACGTTCTTCTTCTTCGGCTACGAGGGGTTCAAGCTACGCCAGGGCGCGTCGTACGTTTACACCGTCCCTACCGAGGCGCAGCGGGGGGGCGACTTCTCCGACGTTCGCAACGCCGCGGGCAACGTGATCCCGATCTATGATCCGCTGACCACGTGCGGCCGGCTCGGCAACGCCGCGTGCGGCACGAACGCCAGCGGCGGGGAAGTCATCTCGCGGACCCAGTTCCCGGGCAATATTATTCCTGCGAACCGCCTCGACTCCGCCGCCAAGGTGATGACCAACCTCTGGGGGCGCTCCAACAGCTCGGGCAACCCGTTCACCCATGTGAACAATTACACCGCCAACGCCAGCGTCGGGGGCGAGAACTACCAGTACAACGCCCGCGTGGACCGCAGCATCTCCGAGAAACAGCGCATCTTCTTCCGCTACACGTACTGGAACAACCTCAACCTGGCGATCGATCCTTACCGGACCAAAACTTGCGTCGACCGCTGCGTGGAGAAGTTCAACACGAACCAGGCCGTCATCGGCGACACCTACTCCTTCACGCCAAACACGATCGGCGATTTCCGCATCGCCTTCCTGCGTTTCAGCTACGACCGCATCCCCCTCACCGCGGGCTACGACCTGACGCAGCTCGGCTGGCCCGCCTCCCTCAACAACCAGGTCGCTTTCCGCGTGCAGCCGATCCCCATCGTCACCGGCTACAGCGGCGTTTTCAGCACCAGCGGGACCGGCAGCACCATCGTGGACCGCAATGACAGCTACTCCCTCATGCCGAGCCTGACCAAGATCGCCGGCAAGCACACGGTGAAATTCGGCGCCGAGATCCGCCGCCTCACGCACAACTACTACCAGCAGAACAACCCCTCCGGCGTCTTCAACTTCGATTCCAACTTCACGACGCTGAACCCGCTCGCGCCTTCCGGGGGGGACGGCTTTGCCTCGTTCCTGCTGGGGTACGGAGCCGGCGGCGGCATCACCATGAACAACTTCGTGGCCGGCCAGCAGGTTTACCGCGCCTACTATGGGGGCGATCAATTCCAGATCACACCCCGCTTGACCTTCAATTACGGTCTCCGCTTCGAGCAGATGGGACCGTGGTCGGAGCGGTTCGACCGCATGGTGGTTTTGATCCCCAATGCCGAGAATCCGCTCTCGGGTTCCACGGGCCTTCCCCTGAAGGGCAAGCTGGGCCTGGTGAATTCGCCTGACCGTACAAGCCGCAACAACACGGATCTGCACAACCTTTTCGCGCCCCGCCTCGGGCTTGCCTTCCGGCTCAATAACAAGACCGTGATCCGGGCAGGCTACGGCATCTTCTGGATTCCGAACGACGTCACTTTCAGCATCAGCCCCAACAACGACCCCGTCAACTCTTTCACCAATCCTTTCGTCGGCACCCTGGACAGCTCGATTACTCCATTCAACCGTCTGAGCAATCCGTTCCCGAACGGGATTGTTCCGGCGCCCGGCCACAATCCGAACGGGCTGTCGCTCTTCTATGGGCAGGGCATCTCGGCGCCGCTGCCGCACGAACCTGCCGCCTACGCGCAGCAGTGGAACTTTGGTATCCAGCGCGAGCTGCCCGGCGGCCTCGCCGTCGATCTGGCCTATGCCGGCTCCAAGGGAACCCACCTGCCCGCCTACAGCCAGCAAATCGACCAGCTCCCCAATCAATTCCTCCAGATGGGCTCGGCGCTGGTGCAGCAGGTCCCCAATCCGTTCTTCGGCCTGATCCAGATCGGGGCCTTGGCGCAGCCGACGGTGCAGCGCGGCCAACTGCTGCGCCCCTTCCCGGAATACAACGGCATGTCGATCAATTCGCCCATGAACCGCAATGCCATCTATCACTCCGGTCAGATGAAGGTGGAAAAACGGTTCCGCCATGCCGGCTCCCTCCTCGGCGCCTACACCTGGGCCAAGCTGATCAGCGACACCGATACGCTGACGGCGTGGCTCGAGCCCAATGGCAACCCAGGCGTCCAAGACACCTACAATGTGAGGCTGGAACGCTCGCTGGCCAACTACGATGTTGCCCATCGCCTCGTTGTCAGCTACGCCGTCGACCTGCCTTTCGGCAAAGACCAGCCATTGTTATCGGGGGTGACGGGCGCCGTCGGCAAGATCGTCTCCGGATGGGGCATCAGCGGCTACACCGTGTTCGCGTCCGGCACGCCGCTCCCGCTTACCAACGCCGTGAACCTGACCAACTCCTTCGGAGGCGGTTCCCGTCCGATCAGCGCCGGACGGAGCGCCAAGCTGGAGGGTGCAGCACAATCCCGCCTGAATCGCTGGTTTGACACCTCGGCCTTCACCGCCCCGCCCGCGTTCACCTTCGGCAATCTGGCGCGTAATCTGCCGGATGCGCGATCGGCTGGCGTCAACGGGTCCGAGTTCTCGGTGATCAAGAACACGCCGCTGATCAAAGAACGCGTCGGGCTGCAGTTCCGAACCGAGATTTTCAACCTCTTTAACCGCGTTCGGTTCAACTCCCCGGGACTCTCCCTCGGCACTCCCCAATTTGGCGTGGTCAGCGGGCAGTACAACGAGCCCCGGCTGGTACAATTCGCCTTGCGCCTCTTGTTCTAATATGGACTGAATGCAGCGGTGGCTCATCCCGCTTTCACTCTGCGTCGCGATTGTAGCTTTCGCGACGCAGAGCCTTGAGCTGTTCCACCCCACCGGCATCGATTTCATCCTTCGCAATTCCCCCACCACGCAGAAGTACCTGATTGAAACGATGGGAGGCGGCGTTGCTCTGCTCGATTACAACAATGACGGGCTTCTGGATATCTTTCTAGTCAATGGGGGGAAGCTGGCGGATCCGGTCAAGCTCCCCGCCAACTATTCGCGACGCGATCCGGCTTTTTGGAACCGCCTGTACCGCCAGAACCCAAACGGGACCTTCACCGATGTTACGGCGGCGGCCGGCCTGGCAGACGCCGGCAACAACTATGGAATGGGGGTGGCGGTCGGCGACTACAACAACGACGGTTTTCCGGACCTGTATGTGACCAACTACGGCAGGAATACGCTGTATCGCAACAACGGTAATGGAATGTTCACTGACGTGACGGCGGAGGCGGGAGTGGGAGCCGGTGGCTGGTCGGTATCGGCTGGATTCTTCGATTACGACAACGACGGCCGCCTGGATCTGTTCGTGACGCGGTACCTCGATTGGGACATCAGCCGGAACATTCTCTGCGGAACGCCCTTTCATTCCTATTGCCGCCCGGACAAGTTCGGCACAGTGACCAACGTGCTCTTCCATAATGAAGGCGGCGGGCGGTTTCGCGACGTGAGCGCAACTTCGGGCATCGCTCGGGCGCTGGGCAAAGCGCTCGGGGTGGCGTTTAACGATTACGATGGCGACGGCTTCGCTGACATCTTTGTAGCCAACGACGGTATGGAACAGTTTCTGTTCCACAACAAAGGGGACGGCACGTTCGAAGAGCGGGCGCTGGAGGCCGGCGTGGCGTTCTCCGACGATGGCAAGCCGTTCGCGGGTATGGGCGTGGCATTTGCGGACTACGACAACGACGGCCAGCCGGACATTGCGGTGACCAACCTGGCCCTGGAAAAATACGCCATATTCCGGAACGAGGGCGGCGGGCAGTTCCGCTATGCGAGCCTGACGACCGGCCTCGCGGCCGAGACCGCTCGCAGCTCCGGATGGGGAGTGGGACTGTACGACTTCGATAACGACGGTTGGAAGGACCTGTTCGTGGCGCAGAGCCACGTGCTCGACAACGTGGAGAAGATCAATTCAGGGCTGCGCTACCTGGAGCCTCCCGCGCTCTTCCGGAATGTGGGGGGACGGTTCCAGAA
>JACQDI010000058.1 GCA_016201195.1 Acidobacteriota bacterium
GCTTGCGGGTGATGGCCACCAGGCCGAAATCGTTGAACTGGAGGATCTTGGACGGGGCGCGATCGGCGCGCAGGGCCTCGTCAAGCGCCGCCATCACCTTCTGGCGGTTCTTGCGCTCGTCCATGTCGATGAAGTCAACCACGATGATGCCGCCCAGGTCGCGCAGCCGGATCTGGCGCACGATCTCCTTCACCGCGTCCAGATTGGTCTTGACAATGGTGTCTTCCAGGCGGTTTGACTTGCCGACGTACTTGCCGGTGTTGACGTCGATGGCCACCAGGGCCTCCGTCTGATTGATGACGATGTAGCCGCCCGACTTCAGCCACACCTTGGGCCGCAACGCCTTCTCCAGTTCCTGGGTGATGCCAAACTCGTCGAAGATCGGGTTGGAGCGCGTGTAGAGCTTCACCCGGCCCACCAGCGACGGCTGGAAGCGCTCGACAAATTGGAGAATGCGCTCGTAGTCCTCCTGGGTGTCAACCCAGATGGTCTTGAAGGTGCCGGTGAGCTGGTCGCGCAGCAGGCGCTCGACCAGGTCGAGGTCGTGGTGGATCAGGGCGGGCGCCGCCTTCCGCTCCGCCTTCTGGCGCATGTCCAGCCACAGGTTGTAGAGGAAGTGCATGTCGGAGCGGATCTCTTCCTCGGGCTGTCCCTGGCCGGCGGTGCGCACGATGAAGCCGCCGGGCATGCCGACGCGGTGGGTCTGCACGATTTTTTTCAGCCGCAGGCGCTCCTCATCAGAAAGGATCTTGCGGGAGACGCCGACGTGATCCACGGTCGGCATGTAAACGAGGTAGCGGCCGGGCAGGGCAATGTGGGAGGTGATGCGGGCGCCCTTCTTGCCGAGGGGCTCTTTGGCGATCTGGACCAGGACCTCCTGGCCTTCCTTGAGCAGGTCGGTGATGCTGGTCTCGCCGGTGTGGGCCGGAGCGGCTTCGGCCGCGGGGGCGAGGGCGGGCTCGGCCGGACCGCGGCGATTGCGGAACTCGGGGCGGCCACCGCGCCGGCGCCCGCGGCGAGCGCCGCGGTGCAGGTACCGCGGGCCATAAGGCCGTTCCCGGACGCTGGCTTCGCCGCCGCCGGCAGCTTCGGAGGTGGTTTCAGCGGTGCTCTCTGCGACGGCCTCCGGGGCGGCTTCGGCGAGCTCACCATCCGGGGCCGGCTCGGGTTCAGAAGCGCTCTCCACCTCGGAGGCTGCTGCCTCCGCCGGCGGCGCAGCCTCGCTCGCCGGCGCCGCGGCAACGACTTCCGGTTCCGGAGCCGCGACCTCGGCCAGTGTCTCCACTGCCGCCACCAATTCGGGTTCCGGAGCCGCGTTCTCGATCACTGGCGCTGCTTCGGCCAGGGGTTGCTCGGGAGGGGCGGCTTCCGGTGTCAGGACGGCCGGTGCAGGCTGGCGATACTTGGCCAGCGACTCGCCGGGCAGAACCTCAAAGTCGGCATCCCCCACAATGGGAGCATCCGGCGACGCTTCGAGCCGTGGCTCCACGCGCAGATCCATCTGTGCTTCTACCCGTGGTTCCACCCGTGGTTCCACCCGTGGCGAAGCGTATTTGGATTCGGGGAAACCCCTTCCTCCGGGCATGCGGCGGCGTCCGCGCCGTCCGCGGCGCCCTCCCGCTCCCCACCGACCCCGGCGGTCCGTTTCCGCGTCAGCGTTCCGCGGCGGCCCCGGCTCGGCCGGCGCCACGTCCATCCCCGGCTCGGGAACCGCCGCCTGGACGTTTCCGTTCCCGGCGCCGCCCACCAGCGCGGCCGCCGAAATCTCGCCCTTCTCCTCCATCTTGACGACCTTGTCCTCCACCGTGGTCACGATGCGGTCGTACTCTTCGTTGTCCTCGAAAAAGTCGGAGACGTAGAGAAAGGCGTCGCGGTCCAGGCCGATGTTGACAAACGCCGACTGCATGCCCGGGAGCACGCGCGTTACGCGGCCCTTGTAGATGCTGCCGGCCAGGCCGTACTGCTGCTCGCGCTCAAAATAGATTTCTTCCAGCTCGTCATCTTCCAGAATGGCCACTTTGGTTTCGTGCGCCGTGGAAGACACAATCAATTCCTTTGACATGAAGCCCCTTCCCTTCACGGGACGGGAGCCTCACCCGGGAGCGGGTATATGGCGTGCGGATACTTAGATGCAGACAGCGCCCGCGATGCGGGCTCGGATTCCATCTACCGAATTTCCTCCAGCCGGAGCGCGGAGCCTGTATCGCGCTCAACGCCTCTTCCGGCCACCGGAACCGCTCTCTGCCTCCGCTCGGACTTTCTTCCGGCTCTTCAGGCGAGAATTCCCAGGTTCCCGTTCATCCTTTAATTTTCAGGCCGCCGCGGCAGTGTTCACGCCGGGCTGCCAAAATACTTGCTCAATTCACAAACCGCCGGAGCCGAACATTGTTCACCAGGCCCAACATCAGGAAGACGGCGAGCATGCTCGATCCCCCGTAGCTCATCAGAGGCAGGGGAATGCCGGTCACCGGCATCCGGCCGATCACCATTCCCACGTTCACCAGCAGATGAAACAGCAACAGCGCGCAGACACACACGCAGAGGAAGCTCCCTGCCCGGTCGGCGGCCGTTTGCGCATTGTAGATGATGCGCATCAGCACCACGAAATACAACGCCAAAGCCAGCAAGACTCCGGTAAAACCGTGCTCCTCGGCGTAGGCGGAAAAAATAAAATCCGTGTGGGGCACCGGCAGGAACCGCAGTTGGGTCTGCGACCCTTTGGCAATACCCTTGCCCCAAAGCCCCCCGGCGCCCACAGCGATCCGGGACTGGATCAACTGGTAGCCGGAACCACGCGGGTCCCGATCGGGAACGACAAATGTCATCACTCGCTCTTTTTGGTACGACTTGGCCACGTGCGTCCACCACACCGGAACCACCAGCGCCCCGGCCACGGCCAGCACAGCCAAGTGCTTCCATCTCAACCCAGCCAACAGCACCCCGCCGGCGGCGATCGGCACGTACGTCAGCGCCGTTCCCAGGTCCGGCTGTTTCATCACGAGCAAAATAGGCAGGCCGACTAACCCGCCTATTTTCAACAAGTCAGAGCCGGAAACCGTGTCGCGGCGGACCTCCGAAAAGTACCGCGCCACCAACAATATTAGCACCAACTTGACAAATTCGGAAACCTGAAAGTTGAAGCTCCCCAGCGCGATCCAGCGTTTGGATCCTCTGCGGACGTCGCCGATGGCATAAACCACGACCAAGCCGAGCACGGAGAGCAGGTAAAGCAGCGGTACGCGGTCGAGCAGGGCGTGATAGTCGATTTGGGAAATGAGCCACATCAGGGCCATCCCGGCGAGGATGTAGACGATCTGCTTGGTGTGCGCTCCCCGCCAGACTGTGTTGCGCGTGGCGCTATAGATTTGCAGAACCCCCAGCGTGGCGATGGCCAGCACGAACGCCAGCAGGGTCCAGTCCAGGTTGCGGATGGAGGAATACCGGGTCATCGCACCGCTCCCACCACCACCGGCTGAGGCGCCGAGGGAGCCTCCTGGCGCTCGGTCCACTGGCGCCGGATCTTCTTATCCAAGTAAGCCTTCAACACGTCGCGCACGATGGGGGCGGCGAGCATGCCGTGTTCGCCGCGCTCAAACAGCGCCACCACGACAATCTCAGGGTTGTCGCGCGGCACCGCCCCCATGAACCAGGCGTTGTCTTTCAGCTCCTTTTCGGTTTTCC
>JACQDI010000618.1 GCA_016201195.1 Acidobacteriota bacterium
GGTGTTCGAGGACGTCACCTTGAAGGCGGGTCTCGGGTCCGGCTTTCTGCCGCTCGCATTCGGAACCAAGCTGTTCGACTTCGACAACGACGGCGACCTGGACATTTTCTGCACCAACGGGCACGTCACCGACAACGTGGAGCGATACGATCCCCAGCTCTCCTACAAGCAGACCGACCTGCTATACGAGAACATCGGCAACGGGCGGTTCCGTGACGTTTCGGCGGAGAGCGGACCGGCGTTCCGCATCCGGCACGTCGGACGCGGCGCGGCGGTGGCCGATTTCGATAACGACGGTGACGTCGACATCGTGGTGTCGGACTGCGGCGGGCGGCCGCTGCTGCTGCGCAACGAGGGCGGGAACCGGAATCACTGGATCGCGATTCGGGCGCGGGGTAGGGACAGCAACCGCTTCGGAATCGGGTCGAAAGTGCGGGTGACGAGCGGAGGGCGCACCCAGCTTCGCGAGATCAACCCCTACGGCAGCTACCTGAGCACCAGCGACGTGCGGCTGTATTTCGGGCTTGGCGGCCAGACAACCATCGCCCGCCTGGAGATCGAGTGGCCGAGCGGGAAGAAGCAGGTGCTGGAGAGCGTTCCTACGAACAAGACTTTGCTGCTGGACGAGGTGGACGCGCGGCGCTAACCGCGGCTACTTCGAACCCCTGAGAATCTGGTCGCGCAAGGCGGGATCGAGCGCTGAGCCGAGCTTTTCCGCCGCCTTGGCGTGCTCCATCGCGCTGGTGTAATCCTTCTTGCGGAGGAACAGCTCGGCAAGCTGCCGGTGGGTGTCGCCGCGGTTCGGATCGAACTCCAGGGATCGCGAATAAGCCTGGATGGCCTGGGGCGCCTTCCGCTTGGCCTGGTAGGCCCGGCCGAACTCGAAGAAGACGTCCGCCTGGAGTTGCTGGTAATACACCGTGGCGGGGAAGTTCTTGCCCTCCGGCAGCGCAAGCTCGAGCGCGGCCAGCGCCTTGTCGCTCGCGCCCTGCAGGTTGTAAAGCCGGGCCACATTCAGATAGGCTTCGGGGCGGGACGCATCGAGAGCGATTGCCTTCTTGCAAAGATCCTCGGCCTCGCCGAACCTCCGCCTTTGGGTGTAAAGCGAGCTGAGCGCGAGATACATCTCCGGGGCCACGTACTGCGACTGAATGGAACGCTCGAGTTCGCGGATCGCCTCGTCCTGCTTCTTCAGGTCCAGGTAGGCAAGGGCCAGATGGTAGTGGGCGGTGGTCAAGGCGGGGTCGGCCTGGAGCGCCTTCCGGTTCAGCGCGAGCGACGCCTCGGGGTTCCCTAGCTTGCGGTTCACCTCTCCGAGCAGCGCGAGAAAATGAGGGACATTCGGCCGCTGCTCGAGGCCACGCTCCAGTTCCTGCTTGGCCTTGTCATTCCGGCCGAGGTCCATGTAGACCCTGGCCAGGTAAAAGCGCGCCCAGAGCAGCTCCGGATCGAGGTTGAGCGCCTGCTGCAACTCCGCCTTGGCCTCCGCCATCATGCTGGCGGAGCGCAGGGCGAGGTAGGCCTGGCCCAGGAGCATGTGGGCGGCGGCGGACTGCGGGTCGGCGGCGAGAGCGGCTTTGCACTCGCGGACCGCCTGGGTCGCCTCCCCACGCTGCAAGTGGCCGGCGCCGGCTTGGAGGTGCGCCAGCGATTCCTGGCTGGTCTGGCTGCGAGCAGCCGCCACACAGAAAGCGATCGCGATCAGCCACCGCAGCACGCTCAGATTATACAAAGCTTTGGCCGGCCGACTTCGCCGCGTTGAAGGTTCGAAAAAGGTCTTCCAAGTCCACGACAAGACGATCAGGGGATTACCGGGCCCGGGACAGTGGTATTCTGTTCCACATCAGGGTCGGGGAAATCCGGCCTGCTCAAGAAGCAAAGGGGCCTTTATGTTTTGTTCCAGGAGACTGGTGTGGGGCCTGCTCGTCACAATCCCGGTCACAACCGGGCCTATCAGCTATACCCTCTATGCTGGTCTAAGCCCTTGAAAACTTTGGTCGGGGCGAGAGGATTTGAACCTCCGACCCCCTGCGCCCAAGGCAGGTGCGCTACCGGGCTGCGCCACGCCCCGACTCTTGCTGTCTACCATTGTAAACTAGTACGTCATGTCCGTCATCCTCCGCCCTGCTGTGTTCTCCGACGCCGAAAC
>JACQDI010000619.1 GCA_016201195.1 Acidobacteriota bacterium
CATTGGGGACAGCGAAAACCACCGGGTGCGCGAACTGCGCGATTTGAGAAATTGAGAATCTGAGTATTTGAGGAATGAGGAAGCAGAAGCGGGGGTCTCTCAAATCCTCAATTTCTCAAATCCTCAAATCGCCGCTGTTCAGCTTCAGACGAACAGCGGAGCCGCCACGAGCGTGATTGTACTCAACAGCTTGATCAACACGTGCAGGCTGGGCCCGGCGGTGTCCTTAAACGGGTCTCCCACCGTATCTCCGACGACCGACGCTTTGTGGGCGTCAGAGCCCTTGCCGCCAAACACTCCGGTCTCGATGTACTTCTTGGCGTTATCCCAGGCCCCGCCGCCGTTGTTCATCATGGTCGCCAACAGGATGCCGGTGATGGTGCCGACCATCAGCAGCGCGGCTACCGAGGTGGCGCCAACCGGCATCGTATCGTTGGGGCCGGAAAAATGCTTGAAGATGACACCCACCAGCACCGGGCCGGCCACCGGCAGGATGCCCGGCAGCACCATGGCTTTCAAGGCGGCCTTGGCCACGATGTCCACGCAGGTGCCGTACTCGGGATCGGAGGTGCCTTCCATGATCCCCTTGTTCTCGCGGAACTGGCGGCGCACCTCTTCAATGACGGTCTGGGCGGCCTTGCCCACCGCGCGGATGGCGAGGGCGCTGAACAGGAACACCAGCATCGCCCCGAGCAAGGCGCCGGTGAAGACCGGGACGTTGCCGATATCAATCGGGAACGGCGCCTCCGGCCCCATCTTGAGAAGCAGTTTTACCTCGTCGATGTAGGCCGAGAACAGCAGGAACGCCGCCAGCGCCGCGCTGCCGATGGCGTATCCCTTGGTCAGCGCCTTGGTTGTGTTGCCCACCGAATCCAGCCGGTCGGTGCGCCTGCGGATCTCTTCAGGCTGTCGCGACATCTCGACGATACCGCCCGCGTTATCGGTGATGGGGCCGAAGGTATCCATGGCCAGAATGTAGGCGGCCGTCGAGAGCATGCCCATGGTGGCGATGGCCGTGCCGTACAAGCCCGCCGCCTGCGCTGGAGCCGCCAGGCCGGCGTGCGCGCCGAGGTAATAGGACCCCATGATCGCCCCCGAAATCACGAGCACCGGCAGCGCCGTGCACTCCAGCGCCACCGCGAAGCCGGTGATGATGGTTGTCGCCGGGCCCGTTTTGCAACTGTTGGCGATCTCCAGCACCGGCCGGTAGCGGTACTCGGTGTAATACTGGGTGATCCACACAAACAGGAAGCTGGTGACAATGCCGACGACCCCGGCTGCGAACAGCATCCTGTTGCCTTGCAATAGTATCTGGACCGCGACATAGAAGCCGATCAGGGCCACGATCGTGGTCATGAGGTAGCCGCGGTTGAGCGACTTCATGGGATCCTCGTCGCCCTTGACCCGCACAATCATCACACCGAGGATGGAAGCGATGAGACCGAAGGCGCGGGCCATCAGGGGGAACAGCACACCCTTCAGGCCGAAGACGGGGAACAGCGAGACGCCGAGGATCATCGCCCCGATGTTCTCGGCGGCGGTGGATTCGAACAGGTCGGCGCCGCGGCCGGCACAGTCGCCCACGTTGTCGCCAACCAGGTCGGCAATCACCGCCGGGTTGCGCGGGTCGTCTTCGGGGATGCCCGCTTCGACCTTGCCCACCAGGTCGGCGCCGACGTCAGCGGCCTTGGTATAAATGCCGCCGCCGAGCTGCGCGAACAGGGCCACGAAGCTCGCCCCGAAGCCGAAGGCCACGATCTGGTGCGGCACCAACTGCGGATTCTCAAGGCCCCCGAACAGCCAGAACAGGATCCCTACGCCCAGCAAAGACAACGCCACCACGCTCAGGCCGGTGACCGCCCCGCCGCGCAGAGCAATCTGCAAGGCGCGGTTCAGGTCCGAGCGCGCCGCCGAGGCCACGCGGATGTTACTGCGAATGGAAACCCACATGCCGGAAAAGCCGGCCACCAGGGAGCACACGGCGCCGATCACAAACGAGGCGGTCATGCGGAAGGCCAGGGTGGCATCGCCCTTGCCCAGCGAGTAGCCGAGGTAAATGACTACGGCCAGCGCCAGGGCCAGCACCACGATCGTCTTGTTCTGGCGGCGCAAGAAGGCCTCCGCTCCTTCCTTGATGGCGTTGGAGATCTTCTGCATCTGGGCCGTCCCGGAGTCCTGGCTTAGGACGTAGTGCGAAAACAGCAAGGCCACCAGCAGCGACAGCACGCTGATGCCGAGCACAAGGATCAGGTAATTCTGCCCCGACTCGGCCATGCTACCCGCCTGCAACAACGCCGCCGGAGGCACAAAAAAACACATTCGCTTCCCCTCCCGTGGGATTCAACTCATAGGGTTTTCTTACTGGATACAGAATTTCTTTTTATAGCACATTTCGGTTTCCTTTGGGCGGAAACCGCAAGGTCAGCAAGGTCAGCAAGGCCAGCCGGTTTTGAAAGGGACCCTCGGTTGGCGCCGTTGTGAACCCGTTACCTTCGCCCACTGGGCTTGTTGGCGTTGAGCTGCTGAAAAATGGCCAGTTCGCGTTGGGCTTCTTCCTTGCGGCCCAGCTTACCGTAGACCTGGCCCAGCAGGTAATGTGGCTCCGGATAGGACGGATCGAGCTCGGTGGAGCGCTGGAGCCACTTCACGGCGGCTTCGGGCTTCTGAAGGCGCACCAGCGCCTTTCCGGTCAGGTAGAAATTGCGCGCTGAGCTTGGGTTCCGCTCGGCGGCCTCGGCCGCAAGCTGGAAAGCCTTTTCGTCCTCGCCGCGCTTCAGCATCAGATTGGCGAGGTTGGCGTAGGGCCAATCGTAGTCGCGGTGGTCCTTGTGGACCAAGTCCAGAGCTTTCAAGTAGTGCCGGATTGCGTCGTCGTCCTTGTTGAGGGCTTCGTAGCAAAGGCCCAGGTTGTCGTAGGCCTTGTAGGACTGCGGATCCAGTTGGAGCAGGCGTTTGAACAAGGCCATGGCCGGCTCAAAGCGGTTTTGCTGGTAGTAGACGCGGGCGAGGGAATAAATCGCGTCCTGGTCCTTGGGATCGAGTGCGACGGCGGTGAGAAACGTCTGCACCGCCTCCTCGTCCTGTCCGGCCAAGTACAGGGCGTTGGCCTTGAGCTTCAGCGCGGTGATGTTTTTCTCGTTGATTGTGAGGATGCGGTCGGCCACTTTGCGGCATTCCTCGAACCGCTGGGCCATGAGGTGGACATTAGCCAGCACCAGCAGGCCGGCCTCGGAGTCGGGTTGGGCTGCCAAGAAATCGTGGGCGGCGCGGGCCGCTTCTTCGAACTTGCGCTCCAGAGTCAGGGCCTGGGCCAGTTCCAGCAGAATTACCCGCTGTTGAGGACAAATCTGGAGGGCCCGGCGGAAGTCCGCGACGGCGGCCTCGTAGTTCCTCTGGGCCAGAGACCGGCGGCCGCTCTCGGCCAGAGCGCCGCTCTGGTCGAGGCTGCACGCCAACAGCAAAAAAACAGACAGACTAGAAATTGAAGCGGGCCTCCAACTGAACGCTGCGCGGCCCCCGCTGGGAGCTGGTGAACTTGCCGAACAGCGGGCTGGTCACGTCCCCGTTCGGGTCGCCGCGTCCCGCGCGATTGAAGGCGTTCGCCAGGTCTGCGCGCAGCTCCACGTTCTTGTTTTCGGTGAAGGCAAAGCGTTTCATGATCCCGAAGTCCTCACCGAAGCTGTGGAACGCCCGGACGTTCGGGAGATAGCGCGGGGCTGTGCCCAGCCGCAGAGGCACGTTGTTGGCGGTCCGAGGCACCTGGGCAAAAGCGGCAGGATTCAGGTAGGGCGTGCCGGTGTTGAAAGCCACTGGGCCGCCGGAGTAGATCACGCTGGGCGCCCCAGCGATTACGTCGGGCCGGAAGGTTCCGCTGAAGATCGTATCGCCGCGCAGGCCGCTGGTGCTGATCCCGATGGGGTTGCCGGAGCGGTAATTGTGAATCCCGGTCAGCGTCCAGCCACCGAGCAGCTTGCCCTTCACCCCGCCGATATTCAGCGTCTTGCCGGGACCGATGGGCAGCTCGTAGACCCAGCTCACCTTGAGGAACTGCGGGATGTTGAATGCCGTCACGGAGCGCTCCAGGCGGCGGTTGTAAACATCCTGGGAGGACTGCGCGCCGTCGACGCCGGGGTTATCGACCAGGTCAATGGCTTTGGACCACGTGTACGCGGCCAGCAACGCCAAGCCGCGGGTGAAGTGGCGGCTGGCGAGGATCTGGAGCGAGTCATAGCGAGAGGTGCCGAAGTTGGCCCACTGTCCCTGGCCGACGCCCTGGAACTGCGGGAACGGCCGCAGGGCCTGAGCCAGGGTCCCGTTGAAGCCGGCGTAGGGCAGCGGAGCCGCGCTGGGGTTGGCGGACAACGGATCGAGCAGTTTGTCGCCCAGCGCCAGCGCGCTGACCGGCACTTGATTCAAATCATCCAGCCCGGGAGACAGCAACCGGGTTCCCTTGTTGCCGATGTAGCTCACTTCCAGGGCGGTAGACCGGGGCAACTGGTACTGCAGCCCGAAGCTGAAGTTCTGCGTATAGGGGACCCGCGCCCCGTCGCGGCGAATGAGGGTAGTTCCCAGGCCGTTGGCCAGGGTCGGGCTGTGATTGGGCAGCGTCCCAACAAAATCCGGGTAGCGGTCTTGCAGATACATGACAGGGTCCTGGGGATACCGGAGGGGCGTATTGGCTGTGGTGCGGCTGATACTGCCGTTATAGCCCAATGTTCCTGGAAAGCCGAACCCGTTGCTGATGGGGGGCGTGTTGCTGAGGCTATAGCCGCCGCGCAGGACCATCTTCTGATTCACCGCGTAAGCGAAGCCGAAGCGGGGATCAATTTGCTTCCAATAGCGATCCTGGAAGGTGTTGACGCCGAGTTCGTCGGCGAACACCAGCGCGCCCGGCCGCCCGCCGGCGCCGGGGTTGGGCTTGGACGGATCCAGGTTGGACATGCGGCTGCCCACCTCGTACAGCGGTCCGATAATCTCCCAGCGAATGCCCAGGTTCAAGGTCAGCTTCTTGGTCGCCTTCCAGTCATCCATGAAGTAGAAGCCGGGCTGGCTGACGCGGTGACCGAAGAAGCTGGCCACCACGTTCCGGTTGGTGCTGGCCACGGCGCCCAATAGAAAACTGGCGAAGGCATGGCCGGTACTGTCGGCGAAACCGGGCAACTGCGTCTGGATGGAGTTGAAGTTGAAGGTGCCGGAGGTGTTGCCGCGTCCCTTGCTGTTGTAATAGTATTTACGAAGCTCGAAACCGGCCTTGAAGCTATGAGCGCCGCGAATGATGGTCACGTCGTCCTGGACGATGCTGCTGCCATTGTAGCTGCCGCCGCCGTTGGTGGATCCCAGGCGCCCGCCGGCGCCGACCCCGCCTCCCAGGTGAGCCTGCCCCTGAAAGATCAGCGCCGGGAAGTGCGTCTTATCCACGTTCTGGAGGCCGATCTTGCTCGGCCAATCCTGGTCCACGAAGACGCTCTGGTTCAGGTTTCCGAAGCGATTGTAACCCACGGCGAAGTGGTTCAGGACGGTAGGGGTGATGGTCCAGTCCTCGGCGATACGGGCCAGCCGGCCGGGGGTGTACTGCAATTGGTAAACGCCGGTGGGGGTGCCGGGCGGATTGCCCCAGCGGCCACCCGGAGAGTTGTTCCGCTGCCGGAACGTATAGTTGAAATATGCCGAGATCCGGTGCTTCGAGCTGAACAGGTGATCCCCCTTCACCGCCACGATGTGTTCATCGAAGATCGGGCAGCAGGAGGAAAGCACAGGGACATTCAGCAGCATGTTGTTGTTGATGGGGTCGGTGATCGGCGCCAGCTCCAGGATCTTGCGGGAAACGGGGCTCCAGCTGCTCTGAGGAACGATGTTGCCCGGAAACGGATCGCGAACAACCGAGTTTCCTACCTGCTGCCCGCTGAGCGGGTCGTAAATCTGGCCGAAGCGAATGCTGCGGCCTAACGCATCGGTTCCAATCACCGAGCCAGACTGGGGCCGGCCCGTGAAGGCGGCGTCGTAGAGGCGGGAAAAGTCGCCCTGCTTGAACTCCCGCGTGGGCAGCGTGCCGAACGCTGTGGAAGTGAAGTCCCGCTGGCGGGTGTCTTCAAAGTTGGTGAACCAGAAGGTCTTGTTGCGGCCGTCGTAGACCTTGGGAATGTAGACCGGCCCTCCTACTCCATAGCCCCAGTTGAAGAGCTTGAACGGCGGCCGGCGCCGGCCGGCGGCATTATTGGAAAAGCTGTTGGCCCGCAGGGCGTCATTCTGCACATAGGTCCAGGCCGTACCATGCAGTTCGTTGGTTCCCGACTTGATGGCGAAGTTGGCGACGCTGGTCTGGCCGCCGTTGTATTGCGCTCCCATGGCGCCGGTTTGCAGCTTGAATTCGCTCACCGCATCCGCGCTGGGGCTGAACTCGTTGTTGCTTCCGCCCTGCAGGTCAAACCGCCCCAGGGCGATGCCCTCGATCAGGATCTCGTGGGAGTAATATTGTCCGCCGTTAATCGATCCCTGGAACGTGCCCCCTACCGTGCCGGGGAGCGACGAGAAGATAAACTGCTGGATCTGCCGCTGGCCGTCTCCAACCAGGTTAAGGAACGTGTCGAACTCCTTCTTCGACACGTAGCGCCCGATCTCGGCGGTGGAACTTTCGAGCAGCGGAGGTTCGGAACTGACCGTCACCGTTTCCGACACGGCGCCCACCTGGAGCTTGAAGTCCAGGGTCAGGGTCTGGGCCACGTGCAAGACCACATTCTCGGCTACAGCCGTCTGGAAGCCCGGCTTGGCGACACTGATTCTGTAAGTGCCGGACGGCACATAGGGCATCCGGTAGACGCCCGCGTCGGTTGTGGTAGCCAAGGTTTCGACGTTGGTGGCCATGTTGGTCGCCGTCACCACCGCTCCCGGCACCACGGAGCCGCTCGAATCAGTCACAATTCCGTTGAAGGTTCCCCGCTCCCCCTGACCCCACAGCCCGAGCGCCACGGCGAGGAAACCAAAGAGACGAATAGTCCAGTTCTTCATACCTTCTCCTCTTTCTCCTCAGACAGATACACAGGACCCAGGTCTCCACTCGTATCACGCGGCGGGCGCGGAGTCAAGTAAATTCTACAGGTTGACATTGAAAAATTTGCAGGGTTGGCCTTAAGGTCTCGACTACGGTGCAGGGATGTCGAAATCGGATCCGGGTCGTTCAAATATGTATTACACAATACTGGGCGCTCATCGCCGCTCCTCATGCCGCAAAAAATATCTTGCCTTCGGTGAAATGAAACAGCCCCGTTTCTCGCTAAGTGAATGACTAACGGATGTGGAGCCGCCAAAAGCTTCGCGCCTTTAGCCTCCGATGTCCAAGGTTCGAAACGTTCCAACCCGCAAAGGAGTACAAAATGAAGGATCCAACGAACGAAACTGTGGTTCAAAACCCGGAGTGTTGTCCGCCTCTGTCCAAGGAGCCCTGTTGCGACATTCTGGACTTTCGCTACCGGCTGCCTCATCGTGTCACCGTAAACGACGCGGGCGGGCGCCAGGTCGCCGTCACCGTGGAAGTGATTCTGCACGCGCGGCTCACGCGTTGTCCGGGACCTCTCTTCTTGGGCGATCCTGTCCACACCATCACGCTCCTGCCTGGCGAAAAGGTGAAACTGTTTACCAGCGATCGCCGTTCCCGCTTCACCTTCGACACCACGACCAAGGTCAGCTACCGCAACGAGCAGCTTTCCGAAGAGCGCTACTTCATGGCCGCGATGCAGAACTCCATGTCCGATCTGTCGGTTACCGACTCCAGTCACAGCTCGAATTCGGAAAGCGGCAAGTGGGACTTCCACGGCGACGCCAGCGGCTCGCTCGGATTTTTCTCGGCAAGCGCCGACGCCAACGCCCGTGGCTCGCACAGCGCAAGCTCCACGGCCGATTTCCTTCGCCAGCTCTCTACGCATTCGGCGGCCTCGGCGAACCAGTCGGCCCAGGCCAGTCACGCCGCATCATCCTTGTCGATAGGGGAAGTTTCCTCGCGCACCCACACGCAATCCGAATCAGAAGACCACTTTGAATCCTCGTCGCGCGAGTTTTCCAATGCCAACCGCTGCCACGCCGTGACCTTCTTCTTCTATCGCCTCAACAAGAAACAAACGGTGAAGATCACGCTGGAAGCCATCGAGCGCCGCGTCGACGACGCAGCCGCGCCGACCAGGGTCTCCCTCAACCCGGCCGTTTCCCGCGGTCAAATCTCGGTGGTTCCGGCCAGTGTGCTGGCGACCCAAAAGGACCGTGTCGCCGTGGAGCAGGTCGGCCGCGACAGTGTTGCCGCACAGGAGCGCCACAGCTTCGGCGCGGCCGCCATCGGAACCTTGAACTTCCCAATCGCCCCTGAGCCATTGTCCGCCGCGCTAAAGAAGGCGGCAGTGCAGCAAGTGGACAAGGACCTGGTGGCGGAGGGTCTCCTGACCGCGGTCGGCGGCACGGTTTCGCCCAAAGCCCAGAAAGACTTCGCCGTCGAGATCGAGTCGTGCCTGCCCACGCCGGGCGTCATTGTCAGGGGTTGCATCGACACCTGCAATGTCTGCGAGCCCCAACTCCACAAGAAGATCGAGCTCGAGCTCGTGGAGCAGGATCTTCGCA
>JACQDI010000620.1 GCA_016201195.1 Acidobacteriota bacterium
CAAGCCGAGCCGGTCGAGCCGGTTCCTGCGCGACTCCGAAATCCAATCGCAAAGCTCGCCGTCGGCCGTGTACAGCGGGATTCCGTTCTGCATTTAGAGACACCGGTAGCGTCGAAGATGCGGGATGGAGTTTTACGAGAGTCCCGGCTCTCTGGTGGTGGGTTGCGGGTTTGTTTCGAGAGGGCCCGCCGCCCTCTGGGGGAACGCGTGTGGCGCGTTCTCCCTATGAGTAGCGCCGCACCCGATCAGTTGTCAACAGAAAAAATCACTGAAGCTCGATTTTGTTTGAAACGCCCTTGGCCTCGCCATGGGCGGCGTCATGATTCTCTATATAGAGCAAGGGCATGTTTTCTTCTCCACCAGCGAACATAACCCGAAAAATGATGCCCATGCATCCCATCGCTACCACTACGTTGAGAACGAATCACTTGGGTTGGGAGTCACGAAAAAAGGCAAGATGCCCATCGCATCCCAGGGGTTTGGACTCCAGTTGGACTCCAGGGGCAGTGACGCACAGGATCAACAGGCGGTAAGTGTTTGAAAGGACGTGGTGGACCTGGAGAGATTCGAACTCTCGACCTCTTCCATGCCATGGAAGCGCGCTCCCAACTGCGCCACAGGCCCACAAGACAACTCTTCTTGAAATTCTACCATTGCCGGGCGGCGTTGCGCCACCTTCGACCGGGGGCTACACTGGTCTTGTGCTGGTCGTGATGCAGGCCCAGGCGGGCGAGCCGGAGATCGCGCGAGTCTGCGAAAAAATCGAGAAGCTGGGCTTCCGGGCGCACGTGATGCCCGGGGCGCAGCGCACCGCCATCGGCATCACCGGCAATCCCGGCCCGGTGGACCCCGCCGAGTTCGAGGACCTGCCCGGCGTGGCCGAGGCTATCCGCGTTTCGAAACCCTACAAGTTGGTCAGCCGCGAGGTGAAGCCCGACGACACCGTGGTCCGGGTGGGCGGCGTGCCGGTGGGCGCGCGCGAACTGGTCCTGATCGCCGGCCCTTGTTCGGTCGAGTCGCGCGAGCAGATCCTGGCCACGGCCCGGGCGGTGAAGGCGGCCGGCGCGCAACTGCTGCGCGGCGGGGCTTACAAGCCGCGCACCTCGCCCTACGCCTTTCAGGGCCTGGCCGAAGAGGGCCTGCGGCTGCTGGCCGACGCCCGCGAGGAAACCGGTTTGGGCGTGGTCACCGAGGCCATTGACGTCGAGACCTTCGACCTGGTCGAGCAATACGCCGACTGCGTGCAGATCGGCGCCCGCAACATGCAGAATTTCTCCCTACTCCGCCGCGCCGGCCGCGCCCGCCTGCCCGTGCTGCTGAAGCGCGGCATGTCCTCCACGCTCGAGGAGTTCCTGATGGCCGCCGAGTATATACTATCGGAAGGCAACTACCAGGTCATTCTATGCGAGCGCGGCGTGCGCACCTTCGCCGACCACACTCGCAACACCCTCGACCTGAGCGTGGTGCCCGCCGTCCAGCGCCTGAGCCATCTGCCCATCATCGTCGACCCCAGCCACGGCACCGGCAAGCGCGACAAGGTGCTGCCCATGGCCCGGGCGGCGGTGGCCGTGGGGGCGGCCGGGCTCATGGTCGAGGTTCATCCCAGCCCCGACCACGCGCTCTCCGATGGCTTCCAGTCCCTCTACCCGGAGCAGTTCGTGGAGCTGGCCCAGGAGTGCCGGGCCATCGCCGGCCTGTTGGCGGCGCGGTCCGCACACCATGCGCCCGTCGGACGATAAAGGCTCACGCTCTTGGCGTCCGTTGCGTCTTGGCGTGATGCTTTTTCTTTTCCTGTTCGCCACCACCGCCTGCCGCCGCAGCCGGGGCACGGCGGTCGACGCCTACGCCTTCGTTGCGGTGGCCGGCAACTCCACGCTGGCCGTGGTCGATCTGGCGTCGTTCTCAGCGGTCCGGCACATCCCGCTCGGCTCGACGCCGGTCCAGATCGTTTCCGACCCGCCGCGGCGATTGGTATACGTAATGGGCGAAGGCGGCCCGGCGGGCCTGACCGTGATTGACGCGGCGCGCCTCGAGGTGAAACGCAGCCTGTGGCTCGCCGAGAGGCCGCAGCGCCTGCGCCTGGCCCCGGCCGGCGACCGCCTTTACCTGATTGACGGCCGCGCTCAGCTTTTCAAGGCATTCGATCTGGATAAGATGGCCCACGGCCGCCAGCTCCGCCTCAGCGCCGCGCCGGTCGATTTTGACGTCTCCGCCGACGACCGCTGGGCCTGCGTGTCGCTCGCTTCGGGCGAGGCGGCGGTTGTGGATCTGGCCCATTGGAAGGTCACCGCCACCCCGCGCCTGGGCGGAGAGCTGGGGCCGGTCGCCATCCGCTCCGACGCCCGCCAGGCCTTTGTCGTCAATCGCGACCCCGGCAGCGTGGCGGTCCTCGACTTGGCCGCCGGCCGCCTGGTCACGCACCTGCCCCTCAACACCCGTCCCGAGGCCATGCGCTTCAAGCCCGACGGCGGCGAGTTGTTCGTCTCCGGCGGCTCGACCGGCGTGGTGGTGATCCTGTCGGCCTACCGCGACGAGATCGATCAGCCGATGCTCGCCGGCAAGGAGCCGCGGGACATGGCCATCACCCAGGACAACCACCTGCTGTTCGTGGCCAACAGCGCCGCCAACACGGTATCGGTAATCAACATCGACGAGCGGCGGATGCTGGCCTCGGTGCCGGCCGGCGAGGAGCCGTTTCGTGTGGCCCTGACCCCCGATGACCAGTACGCCCTGGTGCTGAACCGCAAGTCGGGTGACCTGGCGGTGATCCGCGCGGCAACCGTGACCCGCCCTCGTCCGGGCGGCCGCGGCGACATCCAGCCGCTTTTTACCCTGATCCCGGTCGGTAGCCGCCCGGTCGATCTGGCAGTGCAGAGCCGCTGACCGCCGCCTGGGTCACCGCGTCGGTGGCGAGCGCTGTTTCGCCGCTCGAAGCGAGTTCCACGCCCTCCAGCACCGCAGAGACGAAATTCTCGATCAGAGGATAATGCAGGTTGGCGTGCGGCGGAAGTTGCTCCTCGCCCGCCGGCCCGACCAGCCGCGGCCCGTTGAGCGGCGTCAGCTCCAGCACGCCGTCGGTCCCCACGATCCGAAATTCGTCCCGGGCGACGCGAGAATTCCAGCGCACGTCGCACACGCCCCGCACCCCGCTCTCGTACTCGATGAGCAGCGTGGCCGAATCCTCCACCGCGTAGCGATGCACAGTGTTCGACAAGTGCGCGCTGACCTTCACCGGCCGCCCGAACAGGAAATTCAGCACGTCGATGCGATGGGAGCCGATGTCGTAAAGCGGACCGCCGCCGGCCAGGGCCGGGTCGAGCAGCCAGGCGCGGAAACCATCCTGATTGACGAACCAGTCGTGGCAGCGGATCTCGGCCAGCAGCGGACGCCCGATCGCCCCCGCCGCAAGCAGCTCTTGCGCCCGCCGCAGCTTGGGGTAGAGCCGCCGGTAATACGCCACCCCGAACTTCACCCCGGTCTCCCGCGCCATCCCCACCATCCGCAGCGCCTCCGGATAATTCATCGCCATCGGCTTCTCGCACAACACGTGCCGGCCCGCCCGCATGGCGGCGATTGACTGGGGCGCGTGGAGAGCGACCGGCGTCGCCACGTAGACTGCCTCCACCGCCGGATCCTCGAGCGCCTCTTCGAGCCCGGCCCAGACCCGCGCTGCGTGCCGCCTGCCCTTCTCCGCATCCCGCGACACCACCCCGTACACCCGGCTGCGAGGCTCGGCTTCAATGGCAGGGATCACCCGCTTGGTGGTGATATCCCCGATCCCGAGCACAATCCAGTTCAGCATGGCGCGTCGCGGTACAATAATATCTGATCGCAGAGGGTGGATCGCGGGCCCACGATCCCCGATCCACGATCTTATGAAACAACGAATCCGTTCCACCACGATCCTCTGCGTCCGCCGCGACGGCAAGGTCGTCATGGCCGGCGACGGGCAGGTGACGGTCGGCGGTGAGGTGCTCAAGCACACCGCCCGCAAGGTCCGGCGCCTGTACAACGAAAAGGTGCTGGCCGGGTTCGCCGGCTCGACCGCCGACGCCTTCTCGCTGTTCGAGCGCTTTGATGCCAAGCTGGAGCAGTGCCAGGGGCGGCTCGGCCGGGCGGTGGTGGAGCTGGCCAAAGACTGGCGCACCGACAAGGTCCTGCGCCACCTGGAGGCCCTGCTGCTGGTGGCCGACGTGCAGTCCACCTTCATCGTGAGCGGCAACGGGGACGTCATCGAGCCGGACGAGAGCGTGGCCGCGGTCGGATCGGGCGGCCCTTTCGCCCTGGCTGCGGCTTCGGCGCTGCTCAAGCACACCAAGCTCAGCGCGCGCCAGATAGTAGAGGAAGCCATGTCCATCGCCGGCAAAATATGTATTTATACAAACCAGAACGTGACATTCGAGGAAATGGGATAATTTGGTGATTTTATGATTTGGTGATTTGGTGATTGAAACCCGGCCGGGGTCCAATCACCAA
>JACQDI010000621.1 GCA_016201195.1 Acidobacteriota bacterium
CGACATTTTTTCTTTGGGCTCGGTTCTGTACGAGCTGCTCACCGGTCACCAGGCGTTCCAGGGGGGGTCTAAAGCCTCAGTGCTGGCGTCCATCCTGCGCGACGATCCGGCGCCGGTCGCCGGGGCCTCCGGAGGGGTCCCGGTGGAGATGGAAAACATCGTCGGGCGCTGCCTCCGCAAGGACCTCGAGCGGCGGTTCCAGTCGGCGGCCGACCTGCGGGTGGTGCTCCAGGAGCTGGCCGATCAGAAACTGGCCCGCACCACCAGCCCGCAGCCTCCCGTCCGCCGGAGAACATGGCTGTGGGCGGCGCCCCTGGCGGCGGCAATCGCGCTGGCCCTGCTGGTCGCCGCCCCGCCCGTGCGCCAGCGGATCGCCGCCTGGTTCTTCTCCCGTGTGCCCGCCCAGAAGCAGATCGCCGTCCTGCCCTTCCAGAACGTGGGCGGCGATCCTGCCAATCAGGCTTTCTGCGACGGCCTCGCCGAGACCCTGACCAGCGCCCTCAGCCAGCTCGAACAGTTCCAGGGAGCCCTCTGGGTGGTCCCGGCGAGCGAAGTCCGCCGCGAGGCCATCGCCGGCGTTCGCGCCGCCCAGCAGGCCTTCGGCGTCAACCTGGTCATCACTGGCAGCGTCCAACGCGTGGGCGATCGGTTGCGGCTCACTGCCAACCTAGTGGATGCCCGCACCGTGCGCCAGTTGGGCGCCCGCTCCATGGACACCACGTTCGCGGACATCACTACGCTCCAGGACGGCGTGGTCGCTGAGGTGGCGGACCTGCTCGAGGTCGAGTTGCAGCCCCAGGCCCGCAGCCTGCTGGCCGCCGGCAACACCTCGGTTTCTAACGCCTACAATCTCTACCTCCAGGGCCGCGGCCATCTGCAAGCCGGCAAGTTGGAAGACGCTATCGCCGATTTTGGAAAAGCCGCCCAACAGGACCCCGCCTACGCCCTGGCCTACGCCGGATTGGGCGAGGCCTCCCTAGGCCAGTACCGGCTGACCAGGGACCGCAAGTGGCTGGAAGACGCCCGCCAGGCGAGCGCCAAGGCCGTGGCCCTCAACGACCGCCTGCCCTCGGCCCACGTCAACTTGGGCGTGATTCAAACCGTCGCCGGCCACCACGAGGAAGCCATTCGGGAGCTTCGGCGCGCCCTCGAGCTCAACGCGGTCCACACCGACGCACTGCGGGAGCTGGCCACCGCTTACGCCGCGGCCCGCCGCCTCGAGGAGGCCGAATCCACCTACCGGAAGGCAATTCAACTACGCCCCAGCTATTGGCTCGGCTACAGGGACCTGGGGCTCTTCTACTACCAGCACGGCCGGTACGCCGAAGCCGAAACCCCTTTCCGCAAGGTGGTTGAGCTGATCCCCGACCACTACGTGGGCTACCGCAACCTGGGCGGCCTCTATCACCTCATGGGACGCTATCCCGAGGCCGAGCAGATGTTCCAGAAGTCCCTCGCCATCAGGCCCACCAATTTCGCCTACCTGAACCTCGGTACGACGTACTTCTTCCAGGGCCGCTACCGGGATGCGGTCGCCATGAACGAGAAGGCTCTCCAATTGGGCGTGGCCGACTATGTCGTCTGGGGCAACCTCGCCGATGCCTATCGCTGGACCCCCGAATTCGCCGCCAAGGCCCCGGATACCTACCGGCGGGCCATTCAGGAGGCGGAAAAAGAGCTGGCCATCAACCCCGATAATGCCATTGTGATAAGCAGCCTTGGTGTATACTGGGCCAGGCTCGGGGACAAGGAGAAGGCCCTTGCTGAGCTGGAGCAGGCCCGCCGGCTGGCGCCCAAGAACGGCCAGGTGGCGTTCAAGTCCGCTATCGTGTATGAACTGGCCGGAAGCCGCAGTCTGGCCCTGGCCGCGCTGGAGGCCGCCCTGCGGGGCGGTTACTCCGTAACCGAAATCCGGGGAGAACCCGACCTGGCCACGCTGCGCAAGGATCCCCGCTGCGAGCGCTTGCTGGCCGGCGCGTTCCTTCGTCGCTAGACAAAACTCAAAGGAGGCAACCATGCCATCAAGTCACACGATCCATATCTCTCTAGTCCGGGGTCAACTGAATTTCGTACACGACCCACTCGACATCACCGGCAATCCGAACGATGGCCCGTCGGTAGGCGTGGATTCCGGCGATGACGTCTCGTGGATCTCGCGCGGTGGCAAAAACTTCACCGTGCTGTTCGAAAAAGACTCGCCATTTGTCGGCAGCACGCTGGTCTTCGGCGGGGCCAAGAACACGCCCACCCCCCCCGCCGTCGTCAGAACAGGTCTGGCGACGGGCAGAAAATTCAAGTACTTCGTGGCCGTTAGCGATCCAA
This sequence comes from Acidobacteriota bacterium, assembly GCA_016201195.1. GTDB lineage: Bacteria > Acidobacteriota > Terriglobia > Bryobacterales > JACQDG01 > JACQDI01. The sequence continues at coordinate 2,323 of JACQDI010000621.1, forward strand.
ACAACGAGGTCGTCACAGCGGACCCCGATATCGTCATCACCTGAGAGGATTGGCGCCACGCGCGCCACGAGCCACAGGCCACGGGCCTCACATAAACGCTCGCACGATCTGGTCCTGGATCTCCTGCAGACTGGCCTCGGCCATCTGCACTTCCCGGATCTTCTGCTGGAGCTTTTCGATCAGGAACCGCTTCTCCAGGCCGTTCCGGATCACCAGGGCCAGGTCGGCGTTTTGCCAGGGCTTCTCGATGTACTGGTACAGGCCCACCTCGTTGATGGCCTTGATGGCGTTTTCTTTGTCCGCATACCCGGTCAGCAGGATGCGGATGGCGTGGGGTTGCAGATGTTTGACCTGCAACAGAAATGAGATGCCGTCCAGGTCCGGCATCAGGTAGTCGGATATCACCAGGTCCACGGTGTGCTGCTTGAGGTGCTCGATCGCCTCGGTCGGCGAGTTGAACGTGGTCACGTCATAGTCGGTCTCCAGCATCAAGAACGACTTGATGCTGATGGCTACCATTTCCTCATCGTCCACGATGAGCACCATTGGTTGTCGGTCCACACCCTCCATAATCACTCAGCAGGCGAAGGCTTCCATTCTACCGGCAAACTGATGGTAAATGTTGTTCCCCGTCCCACTTCGCTTTCCACCTCGATTCGGCCGTGATGGTCGTGAATGATCTTGGAGCAGATGGCGAGACCCAGCCCCGTTCCCACCCCCGCCACCTTGGTGGTGAAGCCGGTGTCGAAGATCTTCGACAGATTCTCCGGCTTGATCCCCGAGCCGGTGTCCGAGATCCGCACCTGGACCATATCCCCCTCCCGCAACGTGCGGATGGTGATGGCGCCCTTCTCGGCGATGGCGTGCGAGGCGTTCACCAGCAGGTTCATGAACACCTGGTTGAGCTGGTTGGGATGGCACGGCACCCGCGGGATCTGCCCGTACTGGCGGTCCACCTTGATGCGGTTCCTCAGCTCGTGATGGACCAGGGTGAGCGTGCTCTCCAGGCACTCGTGCAGGTCGGTGCTTCTCACCTCCGCCTCATCCAGCCGGGCGAAGTTGCGCAGGCTGCGGATGATGCCGATGATGCGCTCGCAGGCCACCTGGCTGACGCGCGAGATCTCCTCCAAAATCGCCACCACCCGCTTCATTTCGGGGCTGGACCGAAACGCCTCCGGGCAAGCCTCCGAGGCGAGCAGGTCCTTCAGCTTGCCCAGCGAGCGCGCCAGGATGTCGCTGTTGCTGGTGATGGTGCCGATCGGCGTGTGCAAGTCATGGGCGATCCCCGACACCAGCGCCCCCAAAGCGGCCATCTTGTCCTGCTCCACCAGCGTGGCGTTCGATCTCCGCAGCGCTTGCGTTCTTTCCTCGACCTGCTTCTCCAGGTTGTCGGCGTACTGGCGCAGCTCGACCGTGCGGCGCCTCACCTCCTCTTCCAGTTGCTGGGAGTGTTCCC
>JACQDI010000622.1 GCA_016201195.1 Acidobacteriota bacterium
GATGTTTTGTGCCCCGGGGATGTGCCCGCCCCTCTGGCAGGTCTCCGGCAATCCCGGCGGCGCCAGGATCTCTCCGGTGAACTCCTGCGGGCTGCGCACATCCACCAGGTCCGCCAACCGCCCCTCCACGTTCTTCTGCACCTGCGGCAAGTAGGCGCGAATGGAAAAGTCGGGATCCTTGGCCTGGTAGCGAGCGGCGGTCACGGCCGGCACCTCTTTGGAAAGCTCCCGCCCCTCGGCCAGCCACTTCTTCCGCCCGCCGTTCATCAGGCGCACGTCCTTATGCCCGTAAATCTTCAACTGCCAGAAGGCCCACGCGGCGAACCAGTTGTTGTTGTCTCCGTATAGCACCACGGTGGTGTCGTTGCCGATCCCGGAGCTGCCGAGCAGGACCTCAAAATTCGCTTTGGGAATGATGTCCCGTCGGACCGTATCGCACAACTGGGTGTTCCACGCCCAGCCGACCGCGCCCGGCGCATGCCCTTCCTCGTAGGCCTTCGTGTCTACATCGACCTCTACGACCCGAACCGAGGCGGATATCAGATTCTGCGCAACCCAGTCCGTAGAAACCAACACTTCTGGATGTTTGTAGTCAGCCATGTTACTCCTCCTCTGAGCCGTTCCCCAAGATTTTACCGCAAACCCAGCGCCTGGATGGCGCGTTGGATCTGCACGTCGCGCTGGGCGTCCACCTCGTCGCCTTTTTCCACGCCGAAGGCCAGGTTGAAGATCTCCGCCTTCAACCGGATGCGGATATACTCCCGATTGGCGCTCCATTCGCTCACCGAAGGCCGGATCTGCCGCTCGGAGAGAAAGCTCTGAAACTCATCGAGCAGTTCGGGGGTGATTTCAAAACTCTCGGGAATGTTGCGGTGCTCGGAGGTGTAGCGTTGGGCAAAGCTCAGGAACGACGAACTACCCTCCAGCGCCGCGCGAAAGGGCGTCAGGCCTTCGGGCGAGACGGCCACATCGGGGACGATGCCCCCGCCGCCCTTCACCTCCCGGCCTGTGTCGGTGCGGAAGTCTCCGCCCGGAGCGCCGTTTTTCAACTGCGCCAGCGGGCGCTGGATGGACCGGCCGCTGGGGGTGAAATAGAGCGCGGTGGTCAGGGCCAGGCCCGTGCTCTCCGACAGGTCGAAGACGCGCTGGACCAGCCCTTTGCCGAAGGTCGGCTCGCCTACGATCTTGGCCCGGTCATGGTCCTGCAACGCTCCAGCCACGATCTCGGAGGCGGAGGCGCTCTTGCCGTTCACCAGCACGGCCAGGGGAAACTCCAGGGGCTTGGCCTCCGCGGGCGCCTTGATCTCTTCCCCCGGCCCGGCCCGGCCCCGGATGGCGAGGATCACCTGCCCCGGCTTCAAAAACAGGGCCGCCGTTTCGATCGCCGCGGGCAGCACCCCGCCGGGGTTGTCCCGCAGGTCGAGCACCAGCCCGCGCAGCTTCCCGGCTCCTAAGTTGGCACTTTCCAACTTCTCGAGGGCCTTGCCCAGCTCCTCCCCCGTCCCCTCGTCAAAGCTCTCGATCTTGATGTAACCGATGCCGGGCCGCAGGAAGAACGCGCGCGACACGCTGGGGGACTGCAACTCCGCCGGCGTGAGCACGAACGGCATCAGAGTCGCCACCCCCGGGCGCTGCTCCAGTTCCAGCCGGTCCAGCCGGTAGCCGTTGACCTCCACAATCTCGTCGCCTGCCGACAGGCCGGCCCGCGCTGAAGGGGTGCCGGGCAAAGTCTGCAATATCACCACGCGCCCCGGAGCGAGCGACACCACGCTCCCGAACCCCTTCTGCACCGACTGCTGCATGTCCTTCAGCGAGCGGAACTGGTCCGGATCGAGGAACGAGGAGAACGGATCGAGCGTCCGCAGCAGCCCGGGGATCGCTCCGCCGTAAAACGCCTGCTCCGGGATCAGCGGGTCGGCGAAGTTCTGTTCGACGGCGTGATAGGCATCCGTGAACTGCTTCAGCAACCGGGCCATTTCTTCTTCCCGGCTTTCGGGCGGAAGGCAAAAAGCACAGGGCGCCGGGCAAAGGGCAAGAATCAAGGTGAAGAGCGTTTTTTTCATTTGCCGGGGCGCCCAGCCTTCCTTCCATGATACCGAATGCAGTCAGATTTCAATTTTCAATTTCAGCTTCGCCGCGAGGGAGCGGATCCGCTCAACTGATTTCCGGTACCCGGGAATCAGGGGCCGGCTCGCGCCCAGATCGAGCCCCAGGTAGCCTTCGTAGTTCATTCCTTTCAGCACGCGGAAGAACTCCTCCCAGTCGATCGTCCCCTCTCCCAACGGCAGGTGCTCGGTTGACACCGGATTGTTGTCGGCGATGTGAATGTTGGCGAAATGACCGCGCAGCTTCTCAAGAGCCAGCACCACGTTCTCCCGCTGGGCCGAAAAATGACCGGTGTCGAAGTTGGCCTTGAAGTTGGGCCGGCCGACATGCTCGATGAGGCGCAGCAGGGAATCGACCGAGCAGATCGCCTCGCCCACCCGAGGCTCCATGAGCACGATTTTTCCGTGCCGGGCGGCCGTGTCGGCGCAAGCCTGGCAAGACCGGACCAGGGTCCTCCACACGCCTTGCCAGCAGAAACCCGCGGGGATCCGGATTCGCGTCTGATCGGCGAACCGGTAGCCCGCCTTGGCGCCGAGCTGGTAGGGCTTGTTTTTTACATAGCGTACCGGCGGGGCGTAGCTCGCCAAGTGCAGCGTTTCGGCGCCCAACAGGTCCGCTAACTCGGCTCCCCGTTTGAAGCCGTCGAGGGCCCGGCTTCGCCGGCCGGTTTCCGGACTGACCAGGTCGGGATCGACGACGCAGAAGTTGTGCACGTGCAGGCCGGAGTCATCGAGCGCCCGGAGCAGATCGCGGCGCCTCCGGTCGAGCGCCCGCAGATGCGCCGGGCCGAGGCCCTCCATCTCCAGGAAGCGAAAGCCGAGCTTCCGGATCTCGGGAAGGGCGCGAAACACGTCCTCCACCGCGTGGGGGTAGCCGTAGCGGAAGATGACGTACAAATAGGTGATGCTGATTCTCATCGGCGGCTGCTAAAGATCGCACGCCAAGACGCAAAGGACCGCAAAGACCGCAAAGAAAACCTTGGCGTTCTTTGCGCTCTTTGCGTCTTTGCGTGAGACGACTTTGACATGAGGC
>JACQDI010000623.1 GCA_016201195.1 Acidobacteriota bacterium
CTGCTGGCTGAGATGGCTGAGAGAAACGTTGGGGTCCATGGTGACGTTGTAGCGGACCACCGCCTCGTTGCCGTGGATGACCTCCCGCGGCTCGAAGAAGTGCACCGACTGCGTGAGGATGTTGTGCACGTGCTCGTTGGGGAAGTCCTTGCTGGTGGCCACCAGCGACAACACCACTACGCGCGCCTTGGCCTCGCCGAAGCGATCCAGCACGGCGAGGACCAGGCACAGGAACACCGTTCCCATCCCGGCCACCTCGATCAGTCCGACGCCACAGGCCATGCCCAGCCCGATCATCAGGAACAGGATGGTCGTGTCTTTGGGATCCTCGACCGGGGTGCGGAAGCGCACGATGCCCGCCGCGCCGAGGACCCCGAAGGCCCGGGCCATCGAGTTGCCGATGATCACCATCACCAACGCTCCGGCCACACACAGCAGGATCTGGGCCTGCTGCAGGGAGCGCGGCAGCGGCCGGTCCCGGTGGTAGCGCTTGTGAACCGCGGTAACCATGATGCCGACCAGGGTGGCAATCACCAGCTTGAGCAACTCGGCCATGGGGTGCAGGGGCAGGGCGTTTTCTTGGTCGCCCTTGTAGGGTAGATGGCTGGAGATGCCGGAGGAGGTGAGCAAGGCGGGGTACTTGATAACCATCAGAACCAGCGCCACCGCGAGCAGGCCAGCTCCCCCAGCCACCAGCCAAGTGTTTGATGACAATTCTTCTTCTTCTGGCATAACGGAAGCCCAGTGCGTCTTAGTTAGGGGTCCGGCGCAGTATAGCATCGGAGGGGGCCAAACTCAATGCTTGCTAACGACATGCTTGCTAACGACATGCTTGCTCTCTCGGAGCTCTCTTTGCTCTCTTGGAGAGCCGGAGAGCCGGGGGGACAGAAACCCAAGGCAAAAGGCAAACTGCAAAAGGCAAAAGGCAAAAATCAAGGAAGGGAACATTTCTTTAAGAAAATGCCGCGAAACCGGATGGAATCTGAATCTGCATCGTGAGACACTTAAAGTCTTACTTGAGCTGTTCCGGAGCGGCGGCAGTGGATCACCGGAGCCATTTGGCCCGGTGGGCATCCGGAGGTGGCTTTGGAAGCACCGATCAAGAAACCATCCCCAGGGTTTCCATTTGCGCGGCCGTGCTATTAGAATAGGGCGAAAGGTAAAGAGAGCGCCAGATGACCCGCCGGGGGTGGCTTTGCGGCTTCCGGGCCCGCCTTGAGGTGCGGGGCGCTTCCAGGCGCGAGGCGTGCGGTTTTGAGAAGTGGGAGGAAGGGAATGGGTACGAACCCGTTTGCCTTTCCTTTTAATCTATGTCAACACCGACCAAGATCAAAGGCCGTTACGAAATCAAGAAGATCCTGGGGCAGGGCGGGATGGGCGTGGTGTATAAGGCCTATGACTCGCTGATCAAGCGGGAAGTGGCGCTGAAGACGATCCGCGACATACCGGACCGCACGGCGCTCGACCTGTTCTACAAAGAGTGCGACGTGCTGGCCTCCATGAGCCACCCCAACATTGTCGAGATCTTCGACATCGGGGAGTTTGAAGAGGACGGCGCGAACAAGCCCTATTTCGTGATGCCCCTGTTGCCGGGGATCACGCTCGACGAGCTGATCCGCACCTCCAGCCACCGGCTGACCGTGGACCGCTCGGTGGACATCATGAGCCAGACCTGTCGGGGCCTGCAGGCCGCCCATGACCGCGGGCTGGTGCACCGCGACCTGAAGCCGTCGAACATCTTCGTGATGGAAGACGACTCGGTGAAGATCATCGACTTCGGCGTGGCCCACATGGTGGACACGCGCTCCACCATGGGCCACAAGGGCACGCTGCTCTACATGGCGCCCGAGCAGATCGAGCTGAAGCCGCCGTCGGCGCTGTCGGACATCTTCTCGCTGGGGGTGGTGTTTTACGAGACGTTTACCCGGCGGCGCCCGTTCGAGCGGCCCACCATCGGCGAGATCGCCCAGGCCATCCTGCACCAGATCCCGCCACCCTGCTCGGACCTGAATCCGGCGGTGAGCCAGTCGCTGAGCCGGGTGATCCACAAGGCCATGGCCAAACAGCCCTGGCACCGCTTCTCGAGCGCCCGCGAGTTCGGCGACACACTGGCCAAGGCGCAGCGCAACGAAACCATCGAGTTCTTCGACCCGTCGCGGACTCAGCCGCGCATCCAGCGCGCCACCAAGGCCTTCGAGCAGGCCGATTACCAGTTCGCCGCCGAGATCCTGGGCGAACTGGAGGCCGAGGGGCACGTCGATCCGGCGATCTCGCTGCTGCGCCGCCAGATCGACCAGGCGATGCGCCAGAAGACCATCCTGCAACTGCTGGACAGCGCGCGCACGCGCTTCGAGGAAGAAGAGTTCCCGCTGGCGCTGCAGAAAATCCAGGAAGTGCTGCAACTCGATCCCAACAACGCCGCTGCGTTCGCTCTGAAGACCAACATCGAGAATAAACGCAGCGAGTCGAAGATCGACGACTGGTATCGGCTTGCCCGCCAGCACATCGAGAACCATGCCTTCAGCCACGCGCGCCAGGCGTTGCAGAACGTGTTGCAGATGAAGCCGAAGGAGACGCGAGCCCTGCAACTGCTCCAGGAGGTGGACCGCAAGGAACAGGAGTACGTGAAGGCGCGCCAGGCAAAGCAGGAGCTGTACCAGGCGTCGCTCGACTTGTGGCAGGGCGGAGACGTGAGCGCCGCGCTCACCAAACTCGAGAA
>JACQDI010000624.1 GCA_016201195.1 Acidobacteriota bacterium
GTGCGGGTAGGCCGGTCGCGCAAGAGCTGGCAGGGCTTTCCGGACGTTTGGTCCGAGGAGTTCACTCGCGCCGCCGATCAGGACGCCCGCCAGCAATGCGGGCCGTTCCGGGACGAGCCGTACCTGGTCGGCTACTTCATCGGCAACGAGCCGCGCTGGCCTTATCGCAACCTGGTGGACCTGATTTCGAAAGACCCCGAGCCATCCGACACTCAGGCTTTCGTGCGGGAACAGTTGCAGGAGTCTTCGCCGGAGGCGGTGCTGGAACAGCTTGCACGCCGCTATTTCAGCGTAGTCTCGTCCGCCATCCGCAAGGCCGACGCGAACCATATGGTGCTGGGGATCCGCTTCGCTGGCCAGGCGCCCGATCCGGTGCTGCGGGCGAGCGACGCCTTCGATGTATTCAGCATCAATCTCTATCGCTTCGAGCCGCCCGCGGACACCATCCGCCGCGTGTCGGAAGTGCTCAACAAGCCCATTCTCATCGGGGAGTTTCACTTCGGGGCGGTGGATCGCGGCTACGCCCCCGCCCTGGTCATGGTCAAGGACCAGACGGAGCGGGGGGTAGCCTATCAATACTATATGGAAAGGGCGGCGGCGCTCGCGGCCGTGGTGGGGGCGCACTACTTTCAGATGGTGGATCAGCCGGTCACCGGACGCTTCGACGGCGAGAACTACAACATCGGCCTGATCGATCAGCTTGACCGGCCGTACCCGGAGATGATCTCCTACGCCCGGGCCGCGCACCGGCGCCTCTACCCGATCCACGCCGGGACGCTAGCGCCCACCGGGCGGATGGCGAAGGTCCGGTAGCAGGTGGGGTCTCTGCGAGATTTGCATCTTCGCGTGAGACTCGGTTTCAACGCAGGGCCAGCACCGGGTCGGGGGCGGCGCCGGCGGCGGTCTTGAATTCCCGCACCAGCTTTCGCTGTTCCACAGAAACGATGTAGACTGTGTCGCTCTCCTCGGCCGAAGCGAAGGCCAGCTTGCCGTCGGGGGAGAGGTGCAGCGACACCGGCGTGCCGCCGACCGGGACGCGGGCGACCACTTTGCGCGCTTCCGGGTCGGCAAACTCGATGGCCTTGTCGTGCATCGCCGCATAAACCAGCAGGCGGCCGTCCGGCGTGGAGGCGATGCGCACCGGTCCCTTGCCCGTAGGAATGCGGCCCACGGCCTCCTGTTTGGAGGTGTCGATGATGGTGATGGCGGCCGCCTCGCGATTCGTCACGTAGACGTGCTTGCCGTCTTTCGAGAGCACGCTGCCTTCCGGGCGCTCGCCGGTTGCGATCAGGCTGACCCAGCCGCTGGTCAGGTTGAGGGCGGCCACGTTGGAGGAGCTGCTGTTGCTCACGTAGGCCCAGCGGGCGCCCGGCCCCAGCGTGACCATGTGGGATGTTTTGCCCTTGGTGCGGTAGGTGCGGACCACCTCTCGCTTGGCCGGGTCGACGATCACCAACTGGTCCGGCAGCTCACACGTCACGGCGAGGCGGCCGGTCCTCGGGTCCAGGGCCAGGCCGTGGGGCCGGCGAAAGTCGCCGAGCGAGATCTCGCCTACCTTCTTACGAGACGCGACATCAACGATGGAAATGGTGTTGCCGCCCGTGCCCGGCTGCTCGATGCGCATGGTGCCGTTGTCGGTAGTGTAGACGTAGCGGCCGTCGGGTGATAAGACCATCTCGTGGGGGTGCTGGCCGACTTGGGCCTGGGCCAGCAGCGAGCCGTCCGGGGTGTAAAAACCCAGGGCGTTCGCGCCCTTCAACAGGACCAGCAGGGGCGAGTTCTGTCCCCACGCGACGAAAGAAGAAAAGAAAAGAACGCAGGCCAGTCGAAACATAACCTCAGATATTGTACAGGGTCTGTAGCGCAGGGCTGGAACCTGTCGCGTAAAAAGGTTTTCCCCGGTGTTTCGGCGTGAGATCAGCGGCGCCAGCCGCTTACTGCGCCTCGACCGCCTGCCGCAGGCGCTGCAACAGGCCATCGACCATCTCCAACCGCCGGTGCAGATCGTCACGGACAGCGGGGGTCCGCGTGTGGCGAATCTCCGACGGTAGCTCGCGGCGCTCGCGCTCCAGCAGCTCGACCAGCAGCATCCACTCGGCCTCCGTCAGCGTGGGTTGGTCTCTCATACTTTCAATCTACCACCGCTGGAGAGCCGCCCATGCAGGAAGAACAGGATGCCGCCCAGCAGTGGAGGGATCACCATGAATAGAAGGATGGGAGGCTGTATGTCCACATACTCTCTACTTGGCCACCACCCGCGAGAAGCGCAGGGCGTGCGAGACGGCCTGGGCCATCTCGGTGGTGGTCGCGGCGCCTCCCATGTCGTAGGTGTGCACCTGGCCGCGCTCGATCACCTCGGCCACCGCCTGCTCGATCTCGATCGCCTTCTGCTTCTCGCCCAGCCATTCGAGCATCATCTTGGCGGCCAGGATGGCGGCGAGGGGGTTCACCTTGTTTTGCCCGGCGTACTTGGGAGCCGAGCCGTGGGTGGGCTCAAAAACGGCGTAGCTGTCGCCTATGTTGCCGCTGTAGGCGAAGCCCATGCCTCCCACCAATTGCGCGCAGAGGTCGGAGAGGATGTCACCGAACAGGTTGGTGGTCACGATCACGTCGTAGTTCTGCGGGTTCTTCAGCAGCCACATGCAGATGGCGTCCACGTTTGCGGTGTCGAACTCGATGTCGGGATAGTGGGAAGCGACCTCGCGGGCCGTTTCGAGGAACAGCCCACAGGTGGTGCGCAGGACGTTGGCCTTGTGAACGGCGGTCACCTTGCGGCGCCCGCGCCGGAACGCGTAGTCGAATGCCGCCTGGACGATGCGCCGGGAGCCTTCGCGGGTAATACTCCGCAGCGAGACTGCCGCATCCCGGGGGATAGCAGCCATGGCCGGCTCCTGGTAGAAACAGTCCGGCGCCGGATGAAACTCCACACCGATGTACATGCCCTCGGTGTTTTCCCGAAACACCACCAGGTCGATTTGGTCGCGGTAGTTGAGCGGGTTTCCGGGGAAGGCTTTGCAGGGGCGCAGGCAGATGTAGAGGTCGAGCAACTGTCGCATGCGGACGATGGGGCTGCGATACTTCAGGCCGCGGCTTTGAAGTTCCGGGGCCAGCTCGCGGGCGGCCTCGGAGGCGGGTTTGGATGTAATGGCGCCGAAGAAGGCGCAGTCGGTCGAGCGCAGCAGGTCGATGGTTCGCTGGGGGAGAGCCTCGCCCTCCTTTTTCCAGAACTCCCAGCCGATAGCGCCGGGGATGTATTGGGCGGGAAACTCAACGGTGTCGAGCACGGTGCGAGCGGCGGCGCAGACTTCCGGTCCGATGCCGTCGCCGGGCAGCCAGGCAATGCGGTATTGGCGCATGGGGTTCTCCTAGGGCAACCGTATCTCACGCAAAGACGCAAAAGCCGCAAAGAGTTTTCTTGGCGTGCTTGGCGTCTTTGCGTGAGACTCTAAATTCAGGCGGCATACTTTTTTCGCAGGTACGGGACGAGACCGCCGGCTTGTAGCAGTTCCACGGCCCGGGGATCGAGGGGGGCGGCGGCGAAGGACTCGCCGGTGGTGTGGTCGTAGATGACGCCAGCCGTCAGGTCGATTTCAAGCTCGTCGCCAGGGTGGACGCGGGCCGAAGCGTCCTTGGATACCAGCAGGGGCAAGCCGAGGTTGAGCGAGTTACGGTAGAAGATTCGCGCAAACGAGACGGCGATGATTGCGCCCACGCCGGCGTACTTCACCGCAGCCGTGGCTTGCTCCCGGCTCGAGCCGCAGCCGAAGTTCTTTCCGGCCACCAGGAAGTCGCCCGGCTGGATCCGCCCCAGGATCTCCGGATGAGCCA
>JACQDI010000576.1 GCA_016201195.1 Acidobacteriota bacterium
GACGCAAATCCGCCGGCTTCTGAGCCGCCAGTGGCCAGCACAACCACGCCGTCGCCGCGATGGCAAGCAACCTTGGCATAAGCCTAGTCAGGCCATCTTACTACCACTGGCCGCAAAGGCACAAGCCTTAAATTCACCTAGATTCAGTATCGGGCGACCCGGAAGGCTTCCACATAGCGCCCATTTTTCTTAGACATACGGGCTTTGAAACCCGCCATGAACTTCCCCAGGTCTGCCGGGTCCCAGTCAGGCCGGTACTTGTGAATCGAGGGCTCCCACTGGCTGACGTGAGCGGCGGCGGCTTTGACCTTCAGTTCGGCGACCGAGTCGATATCGACCCAGATGTTGGCGTCGGAGGGCTTGGTGTAGAACAGAACCACCCATTCGGGCTTCCAGGGCTGGAGTCCCTGGGAGAGGCGGTGATTCGGAAAGTACAGGTGCCATTCGGCGGCGCGCACGGCGTCGATCGAGTTCATCGCCGCCATGCGATGGTCGGTCTTGTGCCAGCGCACGTCTTCGCGGCCGGGGTCGATGCTGAAGATGGCGTAGGGCTGCACCTTGCGGATGATGGCCGTGGCCTGCTCCACCAGGGCGAGCGAGTTGACGTATTCGAGCATGCCATCGTGGTGCCCCATCCACAGAATGTTCTCTTTTGGGATGCCGAGTATGCCGCAGGCGACTTCCTCTTCCGCCTTGCGGATGGCGGCCAGCCGCTGGCTGTTCATCTCCAGGTCGTTGGAGCCCTTGTCGTCGTTCGTGTAGATGGCGATGACGATGCGGTTGCCGTTTTTCGCGAGCAGCGCCAGCGTGCCGCCGGCGCCGAAGGTGTCGTCGTCCGGATGGGGGGTGAAGACCAGGATCGTTTTCCCCTTCCATTCCTCGATTTTCGGCAGCTCCGTTCGCTGGCCCGCAAGGGTGGCTGCTGTTAACAGGACCAACCACAGTATGCGCATGATTCCTCCCTGGGTGGAATTCCGATTGTAGCGGGCTTGGGGGGATTCTGGCTACGCTCGAAGAGGGTGCAACTATTTATGAGACGGTTGATAGATCACCAAATCACCAAATTGTCTTGACACTCTTTCTTTCCGCACGTTAGAATCCGATTGGGCGTCGACGAGGACGCGCCATGGGGAGCTTGGGCAGATGCCGCGGCCATTTTCCCTGAACGGTCGGAACCAGGAGATTCTGCACTCCGTCGTCAAGAACTACATCTCGACGGGGGAGCCGGTGGGGTCCCGCACCGTTTCCGAGAGGCGGCGCGACGGGCTGAGCCCAGCCTCGGTCCGCAACGTGATGGCAGAACTGGAGGCGCACGGATACCTGAGTCATCCGCACACCTCGGCGGGGCGCCTGCCGACCGACAAAGCCTTCCGCCATTACGTGGAGAACCTGAGCGCCTCGCGTCTGCAGCCCTCGGATGCGGACTTTGTCCAGGCCAACCTGCAGCAGGCGTCAAGCCTGGAGGAGCGGCTGGGGCGGTCGTCGCACGTGCTGGCGGCGCTGACCCACCAGTTGGGAATCGTGGTGCTGGCTCCGCTGTCCCAGGCGGTGCTCGAGCATGTCCAGTTCCTGCGGCTCTCGGAGCGGCGGTTGCTGATGGTGGTGGTGGCCCGGGGGGACGTAGTGCGGCACCGCATCGTGGGGCTCAGCGAGGAAATCACGCCGGAGGAACTGGAGCGGATTGCCAACTACGTCAACCAGAACTTCGTGGGCTGGAAACTGGATGCGGCGCGGCGAGAGATTCTGCGTCGTCTGGAGGAGGACCGGGCGGCGTACGATGACATCCTGCGACGCCTCCGCATGCTGTGCGTGCAGGGCCTTCTGACCCCCGATTCGGAGGCTCAGGTCTACCTGGAGGGCACGCCGAACCTGGTCGAGGGCGCGCACAACCTTGAACCAGAGCAGGTGCGGGCCCTGTTGCAAGCCCTCGAGGAGAAGGAGAAGCTGATCGAGTTGCTGGATGAGTGCCTGCGCGGGGAGATGAGGGTATCGGTGCAGAGAGGGGCGACCGGGGAAACACTGTCGGTGCGCATCGGCCTGGAGGACGCCTCCCCGGCGATGAGGGGGTTCGCCCTGATTGGCGCGGTGTGCGACATGGATGCGGGTTTAGCCGGGCGCATCGCGGTGATCGGTCCCACGCGCATGCAGTACGAGCGCGTCCTGTCGGCCGTGGCCCACGTGGCCAAAGTCTTTCACCATCTCGCGGCACGCAACTGAGCCGTCGCCCGAATTTCTCACGCCAAAACGCAAAGCATGCCAGGATTGTTCTGAGGGGTCTTTGCGCCATAGGTTCGTGCGCCGGGAGTTTTTTGATAACATGGATACTATGGAGGAGTTGTTGAATCCATCGCCCCCCGAGCCTGCCGCGGAGACGGACGGGACGGAGCTGGCGGCTCTGACCACCGAGCGGGACCGGCTGGCCGCGGAGAAAGAGGAGTTGTGGGACCGCTTTCTGCGCAAGCAGGC
>JACQDI010000577.1 GCA_016201195.1 Acidobacteriota bacterium
ATCTTCGCCCGGCCGGAGCACCTGTGTCTCCACCCCGTTGCGGACCTCGAACAGGTTTCCCTTGCCGAGGGTGGCCCCGGTGGAAACCGTAAACGGCTGGAGGTAGGACTTACCATGGAGCGGCTGCAAGCCCGCCGCCTGAAACCCTCGCACCAGGTACTGGGCAGCCTTCTCAAGCTCCGGCGAGCCATCCGCGCGCCCCTTCATCTCCGGCCGCGCCAGCTCCCGCACATCGCGCACGTAGCGCTGCCCATCCGCCCCCGCCCAGCAGATCGCGGCCAGCGCAAGGCTCAGCCCAAGACGCAAAGGTAGGCGGAACGTGGATCGTGGATCGTGGATCGTGGGCCCAAGCGACGGAGCCAACGATCCTGGAACCTTTGCGTTCTTTGCGTCTTTGCGTGAGAAAAGCAGCATCTCGGGCTCCTACGGGTTCGGAACCGCGCTCGGCAGCCTGACCTCGCAGCACTCCTGCTCCCCGGCGTTCTTGGCCGTCTTCTGGTAGCCGATCTCCATGTCGATGATCGTTTTCAGGTTGGGCCACGGAGTGTTGCCCAGCCGCCGGCCATTCACAAACAAAGTCGGCGTGGAGGTGACCCCCACTGACTGCCCCTCAGCAATCGACTTGGCGACCTCCTCTTCGGTCTCCTTCTTGTCCACGCACCGGTTCAACTGCAACTGGTCGATCTCTTTTCCTGTGAGGAAGCCGTTGAGCTTCTCCTTGAAGTTCGCCGACGTGATCTCGCCTTGTTTGTCGAACGCCCAGTCATGGTACTCCCAGAAGACCAGCGGGTTTTGCCGGAAGACGCACCGGCCGGCCACCGCCGCCGCCCGGGCCCAGTCGTGGTTGACCAGCGGATAATCCTTGAAGTACACCCGCACCTCCTTGGGGAACGTCTTGATAATGTTGTCCCGCACGATCTTCGCTTCCTCGCGGCAATACGGGCATTGGAAGTCACTGAAGACGACCAGCACCACCGGGGCGCCGGGCGCGCCGAAACTCGGTTGGAACGCCGTCGTCAGCTTCTTCAGGTTGGCCCGGAACGGATGATCGTCCGAGGGGTACACCGCTCCGTCGATGATGTGTTTCCCGTCGGAGCTCACGTAGAACACCTTCTCCTGCGACTGCAACTGGTAAGACGCGCGGATGGTCGTCTGCAACAATCCCGGAATCGGCGAGGGAACAAAGTCCCCGATCTCCACCTTGACCTCGGGCAGCCAGCCGTAGACATGGCGCACGTAGGCCTCCAGGTGCGTCTTGTTCAAGCCGGAATTCTCCCCGGCCGCGGCAGCCGGCGTGCTCTTCTTGGCCGGGGCCGCTTTTTTCGGCGCCTGCGCCCACATCACCATCGAGCACAGTGCAAGGACGAGTGTTCCATGTAACATAAATTCAATTCTAACCGAAAGAGTTGAGGAATGGCATGCCTGCCAGCCCCTCTTCATTCCTCAATTCTCTCCCTGCTACACTGAACGACAGGCGCCGATGTCGTTGCTGGCCCGCTACATTTTTCGCGAAATTGTCTCCAGCGCCCTGCTGGGCACGCTGCTGTTCACCTTCGTGTTGTTCCTGCGCAACGTGGGGCAACTGTTCGAGCTGCTGGTGCGGCACACCGCTTCGGGTGACATCGTACTGTACCTGTTCGCCCTGACCCTGCCACAGACCCTCACCTTCACCATCCCGATGGGCGTGCTGGTGGGGATCCTGATCGGGCTGGGGCGGATGTCGGGCGACGGCGAAGTGATTGCCGTGCGAGCGGCCGGCATTCCCACCCGGCGGTTCATCTGGCCGGTGGCCGCGTTTGCCCTGCTGGGCCTGGCGGCCAGTGCGACCGTCTCGCTCTACCTGAGCCCGCGCGCGCTGCGCGAGTTTTACCGCATCCAGAACCGCCTGCGCTCGTCGCAACTCTCGGCCGAAATCCAGCCGCGCGTCTTCGAGGAGGGCTTTCCCAACACGATTCTCTACGTGCGGGACGTGATTCCCGGTCCGGTGGTGCGCTGGCGGGGGGTGTTTCTGGCCGACCTGCGCTCTCCCCAGCAGCGCTCCTCAAGCGTCAACGCCAACGTGCGTGGCCCGCGCATCACGGTGGCCGAGGAGGCCATCGCCGTGCCTAATCCGGAAAAGAACCAGATCCAGTTGCACCTGATCCGCGGCGGCACCCACGAGCAGTCCACCGACCCCGCTCAGTATTTCAATTACGCCTTTGACCAGACCGACCAGATTCTCGACGCGGCCCCGCCGTCGGTGGCCCGGGCGCGCCGGCCCTACCAGGAAATGAACAGCGGCGAGCTGCCCTACTACGCTCACTATGCGGAGAACTGGCTGGAGGCGCGCATCGAGCTGTACCAGCGCCTTGCCCTGCCCGCGGCCTGCCTGGTGCTGGCCCTGGTCGGCATCCCGCTGGGACTCTCGTCGCGGCGCTCCGGCAAATCGACCGGGGTCGTGCTTACCGTTCTGCTGGTGTTTGTCTACTTCACGCTGCTCATCGGCGGGATTGGCCTCGCCGAGCGGCAAAAGCTGGCCGCGGGTCCGGCGGTTTGGGGCGCTAACGCCTTCTTCGCCCTGTTCGGGGTCCTGTTGCTGTCGCGGCTGGACTCTCCCGGCGACCGCGACTGGCTGGCCGCCCTGGGCAACTGGGCCGTCGGACTGCGCATCTGGTCGCGCGGGTGGCTCGCCACCCTGCGGGCCGGCCGTCCCGCCAACGGTCGCGGCTCCCGCTCACGCCTGCTTTTCCAGCTCCTGGACAGCTATGTGCTGAGCAGCTTCCTGTTTTACTTCTTCGTGCTGCTGGCTTCGTTTGTCCTGCTCTACCACGTGTTCACCTTCTTCGAGCTGCTAAGCTACATCCTCACCAACCACGTGGCGTTGAGCCGCTTTCTCACCTACTTATTCTACCTGACCCCGCAGCTCATCTACACCACCGCCCCGATCAGTGTGCTGGTTGCCACCCTGGTCGCCTTCGGCGTGCTCACCAAGCGTAACGAGATCACCGCTTTCAAAGCCTGCGGCATCAGCCTCTACCGGCTGACCGTGCCGGTGTTGCTGGTGGCGCTCGCCGCGAGCGGTTCCCTGTTTGTGTTCGATCACTACGTACTGCCCGAATCCAACCGCCGCCAGGACGCCATCCGCAACGAGATCAAGGGACGCCCCGTCGCCACCTACCTGCGCCCTGACCGGCAGTGGATCTTCGGGCGCGGCAACCGCATCTACTACTACAACTACTTCGACCCCGTTCACGAGGTACTGGGGGGCGTCAACGTCTTCGAGTTCGATTCAACGCGTTTTCGACTGGCCCGGCACATCTCGGCCGAGCGCGCCCACTGGGAGGACTCCCTGCGCGCCTGGGTGTTCGAGGACGGCTGGAGCCGCGACATCCATGACATCCAGGTAAGGAAGTACGACCGCTTTACCGTCCAGACTTTCGCCGAGCTCGAGGAGCAGCCCGGTTACTTCCTCACCGAAGCCAAACAGTACCAGCAAATGAATTTTCACGAACTTCAGGAATACATTCTGGACCTCACCCAGCGCGGGTTCGACACCGTACGACTGCGCGTGCAACTTCACAAGAAGTTCTCCTTCCCCGCTTTCGCCTTCATTATGGGCCTGTTGGCTGTGCCCTTCGCCTTCCTCACCGGCAATCGGGGCGCCCTCGCCGGCGTGGCGGTGAGCCTGGGCATCGCCATCGTCTACGTGTCGGTGAACGCGCTGTTCGAGCAGATGGGCAACGTCCACCAGTTGCCGGCCATGCTGGCCGCCTGGTCCCCCGACGTCATCTTCACCCTGGCGGGGACGTATCTGCTGCTGCGCTTGAGAACATAAGGCCGCACGCCCCTCCTTGGATCATGCTCGTTTCTGATTTCGATTACCCGTTACCCGAGAAGCTGATCGCCCAGCATCCCTTGGAGGACCGGGCGGCGGTGCGGATGCTGGTGGTCGATCGCTCGAGCGGCCAAATCGAGGACCACACCTTCCGCGAGTTCCCGGATTTCCTGCGGGAGGGCGATTGCGTGGTGGTGAACAACAGCCGCGTGTTTCCGGCGCGGCTCTATGGTCGGCGTGCTTCGGGGCCGGCGCGCATCGAGGTGCTCCTCGTCAGCCAGGCTGGCGACGATCCCGCGGTGTGGGAGGCCCTGGTGCGCCCCGGCCGAAAGGTTGGCACCGGTACCGTGCTGTTCTTCGACGAAGGCCTCCAAGCCGAGGTGATGGCCCGCGGCGAATACGGAGAGCGGACCCTGTGCTTCTCCGGCGCTCCGGATCTCGCGGCCACCATCGAGCGCATCGGCCATGTGCCCCTGCCGCCGTACATCCGCCGGCCTGACGAGCCGCAGGACCGCAACCACTACCAGACCATCTACGCCCGCGAGCGCGGCTCAGTGGCGGCGCCCACCGCCGGGCTGCATTTCACCGCTGAGATCCTCGCCCGCATTCCGCGCCTGGCCGAGGTGACCCTGCACGTCGGCCTGGGCACGTTTCAGCCGGTTCACGTGGAGATCGTCGAAGAACACAAGATGCACCGGGAACGCTACGTCATCACCGCGGCGGCAGCGGACGCGATCCGCAGCGCTACCCGCGTGGTGGCGGTCGGGACCACCTCGGTTCGCACCCTCGAGCATGCCGCCCGCCAGGGCCCTCTCGAAGCGGGGCGCGGCGAGACCGACATCTTCATCTATCCCGGCTTCCGATTCCGCATCACCGCGGCCCTGTTGACCAATTTTCATCTTCCGCGCTCCACGCTGCTCATGCTGGTCTGCGCGTTCAGCGGGCGAGAACTGGTCCTGCGCGCCTACCAGCACGCCGTTGAGCAGCGCTATCGCTTCTACTCGTATGGCGATTGTATGCTGATCACATGATCCGCGCGACCGCAGCCGTGGTGAGTTGAGTCGCAGCCCTACCGGCGCGCAGAGATGCCGTCGGCCGCACCCATCTTCGGCTTCAGCTCATTCAAATGCGCCTTGGCGAAAGCGATGTTCTCCGGCGAGGCGACGATCTGCTTGGGGACGGCAGCGCCGGCTGGCGTGCTGGCAGCCATCAGAGCCATTCGCAAGGCGATCACGCCAACCGCGTACTCCCGCGCCGTCAGCCCGTTCTGCTTGAGAATGGCCCCCATCTTTGAGTC
>JACQDI010000578.1 GCA_016201195.1 Acidobacteriota bacterium
CACGGCGCCAGATGCTCGGCCGGATGGCGGCTTTGCCGGCGCTGGCGAGCGCCGCCCGCCCGGCGCCCGCCCCCGGGCGTTACATTCTGGGAGTGATGGCTACTATGTATGGCTCGCTGCCGCTGGATGAGGCGATGTCGCGAATCCGTAAGGCTGGCTACCAGTACATCAGCATCGGACGCAGGCACGGCTCGGAGGCCGTGTTCGCGCCGGATATGCCCCAAGCCGACCGCACCCGCATGCTGCGCCGCATCAAGGATCTCGGCGTGACGCCGGTGATGAGCCTGGGCGGGTTCGGCGGCAGTGATCCTGCAACCGAAAACGGATTGAAGCAGTATTTGGCCCAGCTTGACCTCTGCGCCGATTACCAGATTCCCGTGATGGTCGGAGCGGGGCCGTGGTATTACACGAAATTTCCGAACATACCCAAACGCGAGCTCGACTGGCAAAAAGAAGTGAGCCGCTTTTATGCCGGCCTCGAGAAGGCGGTGAACCACGCCGAGTCGATCAACGTCACCATCACGCTCAAGCCTCACACCGGCGTCACGGCCCGTGCCAGGGACTGCATGGAGGTCGTCAAACGCATCGTATCGCCCCGCCTGAAAATCTGCTGGGACGCGGGCAACGTCTCTTTCTACGAAGGCGTTTATCCGGATCCCGACCTGCCGGACCTGGCCCCGCAGGTAAAGTCCGTGTGCATCAAGGACCACCTCGGCCTGCGCGGCGACGAGAACTTCCCGGTCCCCGGGCAGGGAAATGTGGATCACGACCTCATGTTCCGCACCCTGTTTTCAGCCGGCTTCAACGGCCCGATGTGCATCGAGCGCGTGGATGGACGGGACCGCCGCAAACTGAGCGTGGAAGTCGTCGACGAACGGCTGGCAGCCGCGCACAAATACCTCGTTCCTCTGCTCGACCGGATCACGTCGGGCGGCTGATGGGCCGTGGCCGGAAGCGCGCCAGCCTAGGAGCCTCGCTTGGCGGTCATCTGAATGGGATCCCGGCCGTCGATTTGCATCGTGAGCTTCATCGTTTCGCCCTCGACCTTGCCCTTGTAAGTGACCTGGATCTCATCGCCGTTACCCCTGCGTACGACAGTGAACGAGATGTCGTCGCCGCTTACCTGACCATCCGAGATCGCCGCCGAGCCGCGCTGGCTTGCGATCGTCCCTGACACCTTGTCGCCATCCACCTTCAAATTTAAGGTGGTCTCGCGTGTCTGGCCGTCCGGGTTGGTGTACGATGCCTTCCAGACGCCGGCGGCGTCGGCGGCAGGCGCCTTCACGCTGAACAGGAACTCCAGGGTGGTGTTGGATTGCACAGTGACGTACACATGGTCGCCCTCGCGGCGGAAGTACTCCTGGGTCCAGCGGTCCGTCATTTCATTGGCGCGCTCGGCGAGCTTTCGGCCACTGGAGAGGATCGCCATTCCGGCAGGCGCGCGGAACTCCAGGGTGATGCTTCCGTCGTAGATCTTGGGGTCGAGATCATTGGAAACGGTAAAGCGCGCTTTCGCGGCGGCCGGGCTGAGGGCACGGACTTCGGTGCGCTCGAAAATCGTGCGGTAGGCGTAGAGCGGGCCCATCGGCACGTACCAGACGTCACCGCGACGGCTGATGTGCGCGAGGTGCCGTTCGTAAAATCCCTCCGGGCCGTAGTCGAGCCATTGCGGGTGGGACATAAAGTTGTAGATGCCGCCGCGCTGGTAGACCTCGTCGAACTTGGCGTCGAGGATGGCGACGTCGATAATCTCGCTCTTGGCGGCCCCGCCCCTTTTCTGCACGACCTGCGTGTAGGCGGCGTTATACGGATTGGAGTCCCAGCTCTGGAGATCGGGCCTGATGTGCCGGCCCTGGGCCTCACCGGGGTAATTGCGCGCCACGATGTAACCGGCCGCGGCAATTTCTTTCTGGATGAAATCGTAGTTGGCGCAGTGGCCGCAGGGATAGCACCAGGTCCAGACGTAGGGCTGCTGGGTGCGGCGGAGGATATCATCTCTCGACCCGGTGACTTCGTAATCGGTGTAGGCTGCGGAGCAGAACGCCTCGGTGTCGGGCCTCCCGCACGGGTGGGTGCGCGCGTGGGAGCCGATCTCGTGGCCGTTGTCGATGGCCTGCCGCAGCCGCGGCCATAGATTCCAGACCTGTAACTGGGTGAAAAACCGGTCCTCGGGCGCAGGGTCCTGCTCGGTGCTCACGAAGATGGTGGCCTTGATGCCGTGCTTGTCCATGGCATCGATGCAGTTGGTCACGTATTTCGTCGAATCGTCGATAGTGTGGGCGACTACGGCGCGCGCGTTGTTGAGATATTTCGTTTTCCCGATGAAGCGGACCGGGCTGGTGTCGGCCCCGGGGGCGCCCGCGCCGGACACCAGCACGCCGGTGAAGGCTGCGATCAAGATATTGCCACGAATTTTCAATTCGTCCTCCCTTGCGCACAGAGTATACATCTCAGCGAGCGAAGATGGCAGCCGGGCTTCCCAAGCAATGTGCAAGTGCGCTGTGGTAACGTAGCCAGGGCGGAGGATGTTTCACGTGAAACCAA
>JACQDI010000654.1 GCA_016201195.1 Acidobacteriota bacterium
CCGCAGCAACTGGCGGGAGCGAGGGGCGAGAGACGTATATATCGTGCTAGTATGTACATGCAGAAGTCCACGAAGGTGTTATGCGAGTGACACAGAGCAAGCCGGCTCTCGCTTGCTGGTGGCGGTTCAGGTAGTTCCGAGTGCGCTGACTAAGTCGGCGGTGGCTCGGATGGTCGGCGGGTCTACTTTCGTGAACGGCGTGTCACGGGACCTATCGCCTTCGTGTCCTCCCCGCTCCCAACTTCCTCGAGCGCGACTCCTGGACCACTTGGCAGGATTTCGGTAGAGCACCGGGCCGCGGCATCAGAAGCGGCGTTAGTTTCCGGATGCGCCGTAATCCACCCACAATCCCAAATGGGACCCGAAACTGGGGTAGCTTCCAGGGCGATGAACGGGAAACACTGTCGCAGCCACGGTAGCCGGAAAGATGTACATAGTTCGCATGTTTGGGAGGCCCCGGTAAGACAGGTTTGTACAAGGTGCTAGACTGTGGCCATGAGGATTGCGTCTGCCTGTATATCGGCCATCTTGGCGGTATTGGCGTGCCGGGCAACGGTGGATGCACAGCCGACTCCGCCAACAGTGGAAGAGGCAAGGATCTTTCTTGCTCGCTGTAACGATGCGCTCCTTGCGAGCACTGTCGAGTTCTCACGGGCCAGATGGATCGCCGAGACCTACGTCAACGATGACACCGAGGCACTCGCCGCAATCGCCGACTCGCGTAGGATTGCGCAGGTCAATCAGTTCATCGCGGAATCCCACCGGTTCGATTCCATCCAACTTCCACCCGATCTTGCGCGGCAGATCATGCTGCTCCGCACCAATGCGCGTCTCGCTCCGTCCGAGCCTGCCCTCCGTCTGGAGACCACCGAGCTTCGTGCTCAGCTTGCTGGAATGTACGCGAAAGGAAAGTACTGTGTGGGTGGCGACACGCGGCGGTGTCTTGGAATCGATGATCTCGAGGTCCGGATGGCGAATTCACACGACCCCAAAGAGCTTCTCGATCTCTGGACCGGATGGCACAGCGTCGGCGCTCCCATGCGCTCCAAATACGCACGCTTCGTCGAGCTGTCCAACCAGGGAGCCCGCGAGCGTGGCTTCGCAGATACGGGAGCTCTCTGGCGTTCCCGCTACGATATGTCGGACAAGGAGTTCTCCGACGAACTGGAACGAACATGGAAGCAGCTTCAGCCGCTCTATCAGGAGTTCCACGCATACGTTCGATTCAAGCTGATCCAGAAATACGGGGCGGCGGCCGAGCGGCCCGATGGCCTGATTCCAGCACACCTGCTTGGCAACATGTGGGCCCAGGGATGGGCCGGAATCGGGGACATTGTGATGCCCTCCTCCGCGCCTTCAACGTATGACCCGGATGAGGTCCTCAGACGAAAAATCCCCAATGCTACCAGCACTGATCGCGACCAGCAGATCGACGCGGCAAAAGCGCTCGCCCGACTTGCCGAGTCCTTCTACACTTCGCTAGGACTTGATCCCCTTCCCGAGACCTTCTACGAGCGCTCACAGTTCATTCGTCCCCGCGACAGGGAAGTCGACTGTCAGGCCACAGGACCGGCTATTGACTACGACCTGGACCTTCGCGTCAGGATGTGCATGCATATCGATGCCGACGGTCTCGATACCTTACTCCACGAAATGGGCCATCTCCAATACCAGCGCGCGTATCGCAAGCTCCCGTTTCTCTTCCGTGACGGGGCCAATGACGGGTTTCACGAGGCAGTCAGCAATTTGGTCTACATTACCCCGGAGTCCCTGAGACAACTTCGTCTGATCGATACGATTCCTCCTGCCGAGGCTGATATTCCGCTCCTACTCGGGAGGGCGCTCAACGAACTTGCGTTCCTTCCGTTCAGCCTTCTGATCGACAAATGGCGCTGGGAAGTATTCTCGGGCCGGACCAAACCCGAGGACTACAACAACTTGTGGTGGGCGCTGAGGGCACAGTATCAAGGGGTGGCGCCGCCACTGACCCGCACCGAAGCCGACTTCGACCCTGGCGCGAAATTCCACATTCCAGCCAACACTCCCTATGCCGGCAAATATCTGGCAACGATTTACCGGTTGCAGCTCTACAAAGCGATGTGTGACGCCTCTGGACATAAAGGTCCCTTGATTCGGTGCGACTTCTTTGGTTCCAAGGCTGCTGGGACCAAGCTTAAGTCCATGCTCGAAGCCGGCGCCTCCCAACCCTGGCAGGTTACTTTCAAGAAAATGACCGGCCAGGACCACCTGGACGCCAACCCTCTGGTCGAATACTACCAACCCCTTTACATTTGGCTGAAACAACAGAACGCTTTGAACAGCAGCAGGCCAGGCTGGCAGGTGCCGACCAATCCAATGAAGGGCAATTAGGGCTGGCGGGCTCCGAGAAGCGCTGCCTGCGCCGCATCCTTCGTTCCGTCCAGATGGTCGCCAATCCGGAAGTTGGGCCAGGTTCCAAACTGACTACCGCCCTTCCGCAGGTTTTGGTCCCGCGGCGTGCCGGAGTGCGTGGCGCCACGTCAGGTCAGGGCCTCCGCTGCGGCGGCGACAGTCTTAGCGATATCTTCGTCGGTGTGGGCGCCGGAAAGGAACGCCGCCTCAAACTGCGACGGTGGCAGGTAGACGCCGCGCTCGAGCATGGCGCGGAAGAATTTGGCGTAGGCCGCGGTGTCACTGCGCTTGGCGGACTCGTAGTCCGTGACCGGGCTCGAGGTGAAGAAGAAGGTGAACATGGAGCCGACGCGGTTGACCGTCAGCTTCGGGCCGGCGGCCCGGGCCACGCCGTCGCAGAGCCGGGCGGTTCGCTGTTCGACCTGGTCGTAGATCTCGGGGTGCTGTTCGAGGGTGCGCAGCATGGCCAGGCCTCCCGCGACGGCCAGGGGATTTCCTGAGAGCGTTCCCGCCTGGTAGACCGGGCCGAGCGGCGCGACGCAGCTCATCACGTCAGTGCGTCCGCCGTACGCGGCGATGGGCAGCCCGCCGCCGATCACCTTGCCCAGCGTGGTGAGGTCGGGGCGGATGCTGAATCTCTGCTGGGCGCCGCCCCAGGCCAGGCGGAAGCCGGTCATCACCTCGTCGAAGATCAGCAGCGACCCGTGGCGCTCGGTCGCGTCTCGCAGCAAGGCAAGGAAGCCGGGCGCGGGCGGCACGCAGCCCATGTTGCCCACCACCGGCTCGACGATGACCGCTGCGATCCGCTCGCCGTGCCGGCGGAAGGCTTCCTCGATGGCCTCGGCTGAGTTGAAGGGCAGGGCAATGGTGGTCGCCGAGAATGCTGCCGGAACGCCCACCGAGTCGGCGATGCCCAGCGTGGCCACGCCCGACCCCGCCTTGACCAGCAGCGAATCCACGTGCCCGTGGTAGCAGCCTTCGAACTTCACGATCAGCTCGCGGCCGGTGAATCCGCGCGCCACGCGGATGGCGCTCATGGTCGCCTCGGTGCCGGAGTTGACCAGCCGCATCATCTCGATCGACGGCGCCGCCTGGCGGATCAGTGCGGTGAACTCGACCTCGCGTTCGGTGGGGGCTCCGAAGCTGGTGCCGATCTCGAGCGTCTCCCGCAGCGCCTCGATCACTGCCGGGTGCCGGTGGCCCAGCAGCAACGGCCCCCAGGAACCAACGTAGTCGAGATAGCGGTTGCCATCGACGTCGACCAGGTGCGCGCCTTCGCCGCGGGCCATGAACAGGGGATCGCCGCCCACGGCGCGAAACGCGCGCACGGGCGAGTTCACCCCGCCTGGCATCAGCTTCTGTGCCTTTTCAAACAGGGCTCTCGATTTCGAATGGTTCATGGCTGGGTCGAAGACAACCGGAAGCGATTTCCCATAACGTCAGGCCAAACTGCCGCCACAGGCGCTCTTTGAGACCGCGATAGGTCTGGCTGCCGGCTATCAGGTCCTGCATCAGGTCTTCAAAGGCCGGGCTGCGGCGGCAGAACTGCACCATGCGTGTGGTGACCGCGTCGAACAAGAAGCGGCCGTGGTAAAACCGCCGGGCAATCCGCGCGCCCAATTGCAGATCGTCCATGAGTTCGGCCCGCACGCAGCGGGCGTACTCGGCGACGCGCCCTTCCCGCACGCCGCCGGCCAGCAGGTCGGCCGAGCGCAGGGCGTAATACAATCCTTCGCCGGTGATGGGATCGACCAGCCCGGCGGCGTCGCCCACCGCCGCCCATCCCTCGCCTTCCACCCGGTTGCGCTCAAAGCTCGCCGGCTCGAGCGACGGGAGCAGGTGGCAATAGAACGTCGCCCCGTCGAGCGGGATGCCGCGGGCAGCCATGTAGTCCTCCACCACGTGTCGCAGCCAAGGCGTGCCCCGCGAATCGATCCGCCCGCAGATCCCTACCGAGAGATGATCGGTGCGCGGAAACACCCAGATGTACCCCTCGAGATCGTTGCGGAACTGGATCTCGATGTGGGCCTGTGGCCGGCCGGGGACGTAGTAGCCTAGCGCGACATAGGTATCGTCGCGGCCGAGGCTGGCGCCCATGTGGCGCAACGGGTTGCGGGCGCCGGCGGCTACCACGCAAAAGTCTGCCGTGTATTCCGAATGCTTACCACGAAGCATCCACTGCTCATCGCGGCGCTCGGCTTCGACCACGCGATCCTGCACGATGGTCGCCCCGGCCCGGCGGGCGCGATCGAGCAGCAGCCCGTTCAGCACCTGGCGCGAGTAGATGGCGATGGGCCGGCGCAGCCGCAGGCAGGCCCTTGCGCCGCTCGACGCCACCAGCACCGCCCGGTCCACGAAGCGCTTCGGCGCTTCGCCCGACGCCAGGAACGGGTATTGCTCCAGGGCTTTGGCGGTCAGGGCCCCGCCACAGGGCTTTTCCCAGGCCAGCTTTTCGTCGATGATGGTGACTGCGAGGCCGGCCCCGGCGAGCGATTCGCCGGCAAACGCGCCGGCCGGTCCCCCGCCGATGATAGCGATGTTCATTGCTTCTTCACCTGCGGATGGCCGGGGGGCAGCTCGGTGGCTGCCGGTGGAGTCGGAGTCGAGGAGCCGACGGAGGGGTGTCCGCCGGGCAGGTCCGAAGCTCCCTCCATGGGAGGCATGCCGGCGCCGTGCCCGCCGCTTTGCGCCTCCACCTCCCACTTGCCGCCTCGCCGCTTCAGGTTGTAGTGCATCGACATTGTGGCCTTGCTATCTCTCTTGGCGCGGAAGGTCACCTCCGCCTCGGCCTTTTCGTCGCGGAC
>JACQDI010000655.1 GCA_016201195.1 Acidobacteriota bacterium
GCTCGGCCTCGGCGCGCAATTCCGGGTGCGCGGCCACGAGTCTGGCGATCACCCTAAGAGCCTCCCAGTACTTGAGCCGATCCAGGCGATCCAGTATCGGCAGTTTCGGATCCATCCTTTGAAGCGCCCGGGGCTTGCGTCTCCTCGGCATCAGGTTCGCCTCCCGCCGTGCTTCGGATTGCGGACTGACATCCTCCACTCAGCGGTTTCCAAGATCATAGCAGCATGTAATTGTAATCTTTGTAATCTGCTCTGAGCGCACAGGGCGCGTCCTTTGCTAGCATAGAAGAAACGCCTTGCGCCCGTAGCTCAGTTGGATAGAGCGTCTGGCTACGAACCAGAAGGTCGGGTGTTCGAGTCACCCCGGGCGCACCACCACTCAACCGCGATATCGGCGCCATCACTGCCAATCGTAGGGTATGATTGGAGCCGCTCTGGATGCCTCGGGGCGTTCCTCTGCAAAGGGCCGGGGAGATGGACGCATTCGTGAGGCGCCCCGAGAGAGCGATCGTGTATAACGAACTGCTCGCATTTCGCCGCCTGGTGGGGCGAGCCACAGCCAGGCCGGCGTTCGCTTACATCACGATCGTATTCCTTCAGCTTAAGGTGGTCTGGGGGATGTGGCAATTTCGCGACCTCACCCCAGGCGACACCGCGGTCTATTTCTTAAGAGGCTTTAGCTGGTATCAGAACTGGTCGAACGATATCTCTTGGTCTCCGCTATACACGGCCTTTTATGGCTCCTTCCTGCATCTCTCGACAGACGCTTACCTGGCCACCATCACTCACCGCCTCATCATCGTGCTGACCCTGGCCGTACTGGTGCTGGCATGGATGCGGCGGCTGCTGCCTCATAACCTGGCGTGGCTGGTCAGCGCGTGGTGGGTGGTGTTGCCGATCAACTTCAACGCTACCTATGAGGTTCATCTCTTCGCCGTGATTCCGGTGCTGGCGGCCTATCTGGCCATACTTGCGGTCAAGGGCGCACAAGGTCGGGGAGCAGCCCTCGGCATTCTGCTCGGATCCACGCTCCTGGTGAGAAACGAGCTGGTTGTCGCGACTGGCCTGCTGGGTGCGGTGAGCTTGGCCTGGGAGATCCGGGAGAACCGTAAGGCGACCGCCGCCACAAGGCGGCACTGCGTTCTGGCCTACGGAATTCCGATGGGGATCGTCGCCTTGTTGACGCTTTGGTTTTATTCCCACTCACGAATCCAGTTTCCCGCGCTCTGGGCGGACCTAGCGGGCAAGCATACCTTGAACGTGTGTCAGGTTTACGCTTACAGCTATCAACAGCGACACTCGGATTGGCACGGGTCCACCTGGACGGCGTGCCCGGAGCTGATGACGCGGGATTTCGGCACGCCGCAGCCCTCCCTGGCCGAGGCATTCCGGCGGAACCCGGCCGCCGTGCTGGAACACGCGCGGTGGAACGCGAGCTTGATCCCAAATGGATTGCAGGTGCTGCTGTTCAACGCGATGTCGGGGCGCGTCAGCCCCGATTACTTCCCGGTCCGGGCGCATTCCCGGCCAGCATTGATTCTCAGTTGCGTTCTGGCGCTCCTGTTTCTGGTTGGGGGATTCGAGCTATGCCGGGAGCGCCGTGATTGGTGGGAGCACTGGCTCAAGGAGCGGATTTGGGGCTGGATCGCCATGGCCTGTGTGGCCGGCACGTCCCTGACCGTGATGCTGACCGAGCGCCCCCGCCCTTCCTACATCTTCACCCTGGGGTTGATGGTGATGTGCGCCGCAGGGATGTGTTTGCACGCCATCACTCATCGCTGGTCTGGCCTCCAGCGGCTCGCGCCGGCCTTTCCAGTGTGCAGTATTTTGCTGATTCTGCTCGTACCCCGTTTTTTCGATCATGGCACGCGGCCGCTCCTGGAGGCCTACCGCAGGCTCATGCCGTTCGCGTACGTACTCGAAAGGCCCGGTACGGTATTGGTAACCCCCGGGTATAACGAGCTGTGCCACTACCTCCGGGCGGCCTCGCTGAATGCGTGCCAGCCCCTCAGCTACTTCGACCTGCGGGGCATGAAGAGCCACGGCCACCAGCCGTGGCCCGAATTTTTGGACGCCCACGGCGTCAATTCTTTCTACGCCGACGAAGCGGTCTTAGAAGATCCTACGATCCAGCCGGTTCTCTCGAACCCGGGTTCTTTTGGCTGGAAAATCATCGGACTCCAGGACGCCCCCGGTCGAAAGTGGATGCTGCTGCAAAAGGAAAGTCATTAGCCGCGAATGGGGTGTTCACTTGACTCAGCTTACCAGGCCCTCCAAGTGGATCTGCAAGCGACTCTGCATCAGCCGCAATAGCGGCTCGGCTTGACAAGCAGTATACCAGCTAGATTATTATGCTGATGGAAGATGGGTACGACAATGCAAAAGATCGGGCTGTTTGAAGCCAAGAACCGGTTGTCGGAGCTCGTAGAGCGAGCAGCCCAGGGTGAGAAAATCGGCATCACGCGACGAGGTAAGCTGGCTGCCCTGATCGTCCCGGTCCGTCCTAAACTCAGCTTGAAGGAAATCTTCGATGAGATCGAAGGAATACGCAAGCGCGCCAAGCTGCCGGCGGGCATAACCGTGATGGACCTCATTGAGGAGGGCCGAGTTTGACTCGTTTTGTCTTAGCTAGTATCGCTTTCGCTTCACAACACATACAGAGGAGGGACCCGATGACAGTAAGCACCTGCCCACGCCGTTTCTCACTGATAGTTCCCCTGGTGGCTCTATTATTGGCAGCTATACCGTGGCCGGCGGACGCCCAAAGCCCCCAATGGACCCGCCAATTCGGAAGCACCAGAGACGACGAAGCCTACGCGGTGGCCACGGGTCCCGGCGCCGTCTACGTCGTGGGGGAAACCATCGGAGCCCTGCCGCTGCAGACCAACCAGGGAGGGCGAGACGGTTTCGTGAGCAAGTTCGACGTCCTCGGGAACGAGTTGTGGACGCGCCAGTTCGGGACGCCCGCCCAGGATAGCCCGCGGGGGGTGGCCGCCGACGCCACCGGCGTCTACGTGGCTGGATTCACCGACGGCACTTTGGGCCAAAGCAGTGCGGGAAGCACCGACGCGTTTGTCCGGAAGTATGACGTAAATGGGAGCGAGCAGTGGACGCGCCAGTTCGGGACCTCCCGCGTCGATCAGGCCTTGGCGATAGCGTCGGATGGGACGGGCATCTATGTCGTCGGCAGCGTAGAGGGCGCGCTCCCCGGACAGACCGCCGCTACTCTCGCCGATGACGCCTTCGTGCGAAAGTACGACGCCAACGGCGTCGAGCAGTGGACCCGCCAGTTCGGGACGGGCGATCAGGAGCAGGCCTACGGGGTGGCGGTGGATGCGTCCGGCATTTACGTCGCCGGGCGCACCAACGGGTCCTTGGTACAACCCGCCCAGAACACCGACGTCTTTCTGCGCAAATACGACGCCAGCGGGAACGTGGTCTGGACGCGCCAGTTCGGGGGTACCGGCGCCGATTATGCAAATGCCGTAGCGGTAAACGCCTCCGGGGTCTACGTGGCTGGACAAGGGCGTCTCCCGGGGCAGACCTTCTCCGGCGGACTTTGGGATGCCTTTGTCGCCAAATTCGACCTCGCCGGCGCCCCGCAGTGGACGCGCCAGTTTGGGGACGACTCCGATGACAATGCCTTCGGAGTAACGGTGAACTCCACCGGAGTCACGGTCGTCGGGATTACGGGCGCCCTGCCGGGACAAACCAACCTTGGTGGATGGGATGTCTTTGTTCGCCGGTACGACGTCAACGGCGCAGAAACGGGGACTGTTCAGCTTGGGACTAACTCCCATGATTACGCTTACGGGGTTGCCTCGGATGGCCTCGCCGTCTACGTCTGTGGGTACTTCAGCGGCTTCAATCCGAATCAGACGGCCCTGGGGGGCAACGATGCGTATGTGCTGAAGTTCCCGAATCCCCCGGACGTGAGTCCGGGCGGGGTGGTCAACAACGCCAGCTTCGCACCGAGCCCTGCGCCCCTGGCGCCGGGATCGATCGCAGCCGTCTTCGGGAGCAATCTGAACGACGGCTCGGTGGTGCTCGCTTCGAGTTTTGGACCGGACCGGAAACTGGTCACCACCCTGGGAGGCTCCAGTGCGACGATCAACAACGTCCCGGCGGCGATGTTCTATTCCACCTCGGGCCAGCTCGGGGTGCAAATTCCTTTCGAAACGGCGGGGCAGACTTCGGCCACCATTCGGGTGACGGTCGGCGGGCAGACCAGCGTGCCGCGAACGTTTGCGATCGACGCCCTCGCGCCCGGCATCTTTACGGTTACGTCCGATGGCCGGGGAACGGCGGCGGTCCTGCATCAGGACGGAGTCACGCCGGTCACGGCGCAGAATCCGGTGAAGCCCAACGAGATCGTGGTGTTTTTCGCAACCGGGCTGGGCGTGCTCTCGCCGCCGCTGGGAACCGGAGAACCTTCGGTGGGAAATCGGACCGCAACCCCCACGGTCACCATTGACGGGGCGTCGGCGGAGATTCTGTTTTCCGGCGCCGCTCCAGGTTTCGTGGGGCTGAATCAGATCAATCTCCGGATTCCTGCGAACACCCGCACGGCGGGGAACATTCCGGTGGTGCTGACCGTTGGCGGGAAACAGAGCAATGCCGTGACGATACCGGTTGGTCCGTAGGAACTGTTGCGGGGCTGTGGGGCGGGCCCCCCGGCCCGCAGCCGACCCCCTGGTCGGCTTCTCGGCTAGGCAGGAACGCCGGCCGGCGGCTGCTCAGCGGAGCCGCCCCACGCTCTGATTCACCCGGCCCCGTGTATACTTTTTCCTTTCAATTGAACGCCGCCGAGTTCGCAGACTTGGTGATGGTTCCTCTCCTCTTGCGGTAGCCCTCGTAGTTGGCAAAGAAGAATACCTTGTCCCGAACGAGGGGTCCGCCCAGGCTGGCGCCGAACTGGTTCTGGCGGAAGGGCGGCTTATCGACGCCGGGGCGCTTGTCGTTGAAGAAATCCCGGGCGTCGAGGTGCTCGTTGCGCAGGAATTCGTAGGCGCTGCCGTGCCGTTCGTTGGTCCCCGACTTGGTGATGACGTTGACCGTGGCCGGAACTCGTCGAGTTGCTCCTTGCTGGTCACGAGCGTGAAGCGGCCGGTGCGCCAGCACTGATACAGGTAGTCGGGAGCGCCTCCAGGCACAATGAGAGCGCTGATCAGGATGTTGGTGTCGAGGATGATCCGCACCGGCGCCTACGTCGGAAAACGATCGGAGCGGACCGCCTGGACTGCCCCGGCGATCGCAGCCTCGATCTCTTCGGGCGGCACGTCGGCATTGGCGGCCTTCGTTTCAGCGACGGTCCGGTCCAGGACCCGCCACCGAACGGCGTCTTCTACAAATTTCGACAGATCGCCCTTGCGCATACCGTGCCGGGCGAGGTAGCTGCGCAGGGTAATATCTGTTTTTTTCGAAATCACCATGACCAGCGAACGGTCTCGGCCACAAAGCCTCCGGTAAACACATAAGTGCTTATCCGCTTATGATTTTACGACGCCCGAGAGGCGGTCGGTCAGCCGGATGGAACCAGCTACCTGCCGACTGCGCCCAGGGTCGCCAGCGCGGCTGCTATTAAGGCGGCGACCTTCTCGCCCGTCCGCTTCACCCCCGCCCC
>JACQDI010000656.1 GCA_016201195.1 Acidobacteriota bacterium
CGGCCAACGTCTATGCCGTGAACGCCTCCACCGGCGCGCTGCTGTGGAAGACCAAGGTCGACGACCACCCAATGGCTCGCGTCACCGGCTCGCCCCGCTTGCACCAGGGGTGCCTCTATGTGCCGGTTTCCTCGGTCGAGGAGGTCTCGAGCGGCAACCCCAAGTATGAGTGTTGCAAGTTCCGCGGCAGCGTGGTGGCGCTTGACGTAGGCGGCGGCAAGCAGATCTGGAAAACCTACACCATCCCCGACCCGCCGACACCGGCCAAGAAGAAGGAATCGGGAGTTCAGCTCTATGGGCCCTCCGGAGCCGCCGTCTGGTCGGCGCCGACGCTCGATCTGAAGCGCAAGGCGCTCTACGTAGGTACCGGCAACAGCTACTCGGACCCGCCCGCTCGTACCAGCGAGGCCGTCCTGGCCATCGACATGGAGTCGGGCAGCATGCTGTGGTCGAAGCAGCTCACGCCGGGCAGCGTCGCCTGGAACTTCGCTTGCTTCAGCCCGGACCGGAGCAGTTGCCCGGAAAAGCCGGGCCAGGACTTCGACTTCGGCTCCTCGCCCATTCTGAAAGATCTGCCGGGGGGCAAGAGCGTGCTGGTGTGCGGGCAGAAGTCGGGGGTGGTGCACGCCCTCGACCCCGACCGCCAGGGCGAGATCGTCTGGCAAGTGCGCATCGGACACGGCAGCGCGCTGGGCGGCATCCAGTGGGGACCGGCCGCCGATGACCAGACGGCTTACGTCGCCCTCTCGGACGTGTTCGGCGGCAAACCAGAGGACGCCGGAGGGCTGTTCGCTCTGCGCCTGGCAAGCGGCGAGAAGGTCTGGCACGCGCCTCCGCCCAAGCCGCCGTGCCTCGGCCAGCCGGGCTGCAGCGCGGCCCAATCGGCGGCCGTCACCGCCATTCCCGGCGCGGTCTTCTCCGGTTCGCTCGACGGCCACCTGCGCGCCTACTCCACCGCCGACGGCTCGATCCTCTGGGACTTCGACACGGTGCAGGAGTTCCCCACGGTCAACGGCGTGAAAGCGAAAGGCGGCTCGATCAACGGTCCTGGCCCCACCATCGCCGGCGGCATGGTCTATGTGAACTCCGGCTACGGGCGGTTCCGCGAGATGCCGGGGAATGTGCTGCTGGCATTTTCCGTAGACGGAAAATGAATTGAGAAATTGAGAAATTTAGGAATTGAGGAAAGCAGACCGGCCGCCTGGGGCAGATGAATTCCGCGCCGCCCGGATGGCTGGTGCTCCTTCCTCAATTCCTTAACATCAATCCGGAATGTGCCCCGTGACCGAGGTCGGCGGCATCGATCACCGCATGACCCAGGGCCAACAGGCCGCGGGCCGGCGTTTATGACGACTCCGGCGCTCCGGCGCGGCCCGGTTTTTGGCCGTCGCCTGCAGCGCCGCGTTAGGCGGGCTTTAGATGAGCTACCGGAACCGCCTCGGTCCTTTCGGGCAGCCGCCCCCCTGTGCTGATTTCATGGACTGCATGGAGAACGTCCGCGCTATAGTACCTGTTTCCACACTGGTCACAGACGCCGATTACTACATCCTCCAGGATGATGAACCCGTTTTTGTGTTTGAACGACTCCCGCTCGACAGTCCGTGCCCTCACCACGCCTGGACAATACTCACAGCGATAACCATACATAATCCCGATTCCTCATTTCGCGGCGACCTTGTAAACCGTGACGATGAGATACCGGCCGCTGGCGAGAAAGCGCCCCACCACTCCGACCAAGGTCGCACTGTCCGTAGCCGTCCCCTCGAGCACGTATCTGTTCCCTCTTGGATCGTCCCTCTGAATTTTCGCAACGCGACCTGTCCGGACGGCATGCTCAACGTCAACGATGTCCAAGTCGTCCTCAGCCATCTCTTCTGTTGCATGGGCGGTCATGTCGTATCGCCGAAGCCTGACCTTTTCCCTGATCTGTTCGATCCATGATCGCCGCATGCGCCTGCTCAGGGCAGACTCTAGCATAGAACAAACCTGGGGGAAGGTGCATCATCGACGACGAGGGCCTAACTCGCGGTGCACGCCCAGCCCGCCGCGGTTCAACACGTGTGTGTAGATCATTTGAACCTCCTCTTGTGACTCAAATTCTCAATTCCTCAGGTCTGAACCGCTGCCTTCTGTTCCTCGGTGAACTTCTTGACGTAGTTGGTATCGAAGTTGCCGAGGACGAAGTCCGGGTCGGCCATGATGCGCTGGTGAATAGGGATGGAGGTCTGGATGCCCTCGATGACGAACATGTCGAGGGCGCGCTGCATGCGGGTTCTGGCTTCGGTGCGGTCGGGGCCGTAGGCCGGATGATGCCGTCGGTGTAGGCCTCCGTTACCAGGATCGGGAGGTCACCGTGTTCAGCGAGCGCGGTAGTGCGATTCTTTCTTACTGTTCCGCACGAAGTGCGACCTGATGCATTTGTACGGGAGATACGGGAGATATTCAATCTTAGTACGATTACGAAAACTAATACTAATGCTAATCTGCGGATGGAGCAGAAATCGTTACACGGCATGATCGCAACAAGGAGGTGGAGCGGCAGGAGAAACTCACTGGCAAGACGCTCGACGAGAACGAGGTTCGCCAACCCCGGTACAACGCCGTCGTGCGCGCGGACGCGAAGGGCGAATATCAGAACAGGGCTGGCGCGGCGGCCAGAAGTGCGGCGGCTCAGAGCAGGCGCTTGCACGCGACGTTGACGAACTGGGCGAGGCGAGTGGGGAAAAGTTTCAACTATCTCCGGACGTGGGTGGGCCACTTGCGAGATCTGGTCGGTTTCCTGAAGGACAACCCCGACTGGCTGGTGAAGTTCGCGCAGGGCGCAATGTTGGCTGCTGGCATCCTCGCCACGTACGCCCTTGGGTCGGCAAACGCACTGCCTACCCCGGCGTGGGGTTGAGCACCGTCAACCCCTCGACGGCAGCTGCGGCGCAGAGGTCCCTATCGGAGGCGACCAGCTCGGATGCCACGCCGCGGCGCTTCAGATCCAGAGCCACGGACAACTGAATGGCATCCAAGGTCCGGAGCGCACGGTCCACCGCATGAGCGCGAACGAGCGCTTCGGCCCCATGGAAGTGACGCCGCGCCAGCAGCACTACCTCGAACCGGCCCTTGGCAAGGTCGGCGAAAAACAGCCCTCTCAGTTGTTCGAGTGCAGCTTTGTCAATCACACTGTCCTGACTTTAGTCGCAAATACAGACTCGATTTCGATCAACGACAACTGGGAGATAATCAGCCGGACACCGGGCGACTCGGTCAGCACATCCATGCGATCGCTTCCGGTTTCGGGGTGGTATAGCTTCGCCAGAGCGCTGGTGTCAATAAAATAACCAGGCACTCAGCGCTCGTTCCGCTCCGCAACGAAATCGGCGTCCAGGGAACCCGGAATCTTGGAAAGCGCGACCCGCACGGCCTGCAAGCTCGCATTGCGATCCGCCAAGGGCTCAAAGCGCTCTGGCGCCTCGAATTGCAGATCCTCCTCGGAAGCGAGGCTGTCCAGCAGAATGACGCTGACCAGTTGGTGCTCGTCGAGGGGGAGCGGCTCCACCGGCCGCAGGACACCCTTTTCATATACGGCCTGCAACTTGCGCATCATCTCTACATTTTGACGCGAAATGGCCTCCGATGACAAGCTCGTCCCCGGACTCCCTTCCTCAATTTCTCAATTCCTCAATTCTGGACCGCCGCCTTCTGTTCCTCGGTGAACTTCCTGACGTAGTTGGTGTCGAAGTTGCCGAGGACGAAGTCGGGGTCGGCCATGATGCGCTGGTGGATGGGGATGGAGGTCTGGATGCCCTCGATGACGAACATGTCGAGGGCGCGCTGCATGCGGGTGATGGCTTCGGTGCGGTCGCGGCCACAGGCGATCAGCTTGGCGACCAGGGAATCGTAATAGGGCGGGATGATCCCGTCGCTGTAGGCGGCGGTGTCCACGCGGATGCCCACCTGGCCCGGCGGCAGGAATTTCGTGATGCGTCCCGCCGAGGGAGCGAAGGTCACCGGATTTTCCGCATTGATGCGGCACTCGATGGCGTGGCCGCGGATCTCCACCGGCTCGTGCAGCACCGAGGACAGCGGCTCGCCGCCGGCCACCAGGATCTGCGCCTTCACCAGGTCTACGCCGGTCACCATCTCGGTCACCGGGTGCTCGACCTGGATGCGGGTGTTCATCTCGATGAAGTGCAGGCTGCCGTCCTCATCCATCAGGAACTCGACCGTGCCGGCGTTGGCGTAGCGGATCTCGCGCAGGGCGTGGGTCACCCGCTGGCACATCATGCTGCGCGTGGCCGCGTCCACCCGGGGCGAAGGGGATTCTTCGATCAGCTTCTGGTGCCGCCGCTGGATCGAGCACTCGCGCTC
>JACQDI010000657.1 GCA_016201195.1 Acidobacteriota bacterium
CTAGGCCCTGAATGCCGCGGCCGGCGCCGGCGCGCGAGACGCGCTCCGGGCTCAGTCCGCTTGCGAACAGCACCGAGGTGAGATTGCCGGCCGAGCAGAGGTAGAGCGCGGCGATCCAGGCGACCGCCAGCGCCTCGACCAGTTGCCACCCTCACGACAGCATGCGCAGCGGGACGCACACCAGGGCCAGGGCGAAAACCTCCAGGGTCACGAAAATCATTCCCACCAGGTTCTTGGCCGCCAACAGCAGCAACGGGGAGATCGGCATCCAGAAAAAGTAGCGGATCGCCGAGCGGTCGAACCCGAAGGAATTCAGAAAGGTCACCTGGCCCAACAGAAGTAAGCCATAGAGGCTGATGACGGCCAGGAAGCTCGACTGCATGGGACCCGCCGCCGCGCGGTGGCGCATCCCGAACGGCAGCCAGATCACGACGCCGAACGTGCAGGCCATCAGGAACAGAAACCGAAAGCGCGGGCTGCGCAGGAAGTAGCGGAGTTCCTTTTCCACCAGCGCTGCCGCCGGGTCGGGCAGCAGCCGCGCGGGAAGCTGATACAGCCGGTCGCCCCAGGTCTCGCGGTCTTGCGGGAGCCGGAGCGCGTCGGCACGGGCGGCCGCAAAATCGAAGCGGAAGCTTCGCCGGAACTGGAGGAAGCCGAAGCCTGCGGCCGCCGCGGACCAGCCGATCAGGGCCACCCAGTCGGCGGCCGAGGTGCGGCCCAGGTAAGCCGCGACGAGCGAGCCGGGCGGCAGCAGGGACTGCGGTACAAAGCGAGACGCCTCCCAAATGTGGCGCCCTACCCGCCGGCCCGACCCGGTCAACACGATCAATTGCGGCAGAGCGCTGGCCATGACGATGAAGAACAGGAATACCTCCCGGAAGCGCCGTCTTTGCAATAGCCGCTCCAACAGGTTTCGCAGGCCCGCCGACAGCAGGACGTTGAACAGCACAAACAGCGCCAACGCCGGCACAAACACCGGCGCCTGGCCGGGCGCGTGCACCGCCATTCCCAGCGAAAGGCCCGCCAACAGCAACACCATTTCAAAGCCCGTCATGAGCCGCAGCAGGCACTCGATGAGGAACAGCGAGGTGAGGTCGATCGGGTAGAGGGCCATCTTGCGCAGATCGATGGACACGCCCATAGAGGCGGTCAGCAGCGGGCTGAGCTGCCAGTAGAGGAAAATGAAGAGCAGGACACTGGAAAGGGCGGGGCCGAGCCGGGCCGCCGGCACGAACGTGGGCAACAGGAACAGCCCCACCGCCCCCGCCGCCCACATGCCGTACCAGATGAGGGCCACCAGGATGGAAACTACCAGGCCCAGGCGCTCGGACCGCCGCCGCAGGCTGTTCTTCATCGACAGCCACTGGATATGGAGCACGGCCAGGATCTGGCCAGACGTCCTAGAGCCAGGCGCTTTAGAGCCACCCGCCTCAAAGCCAATCAAGGTTCTGCGCCGTCCTTTCCCCGCCCACCACCCGGACGAAGGTGTCCTCCAGCGTGTCTTCGGCCGAGCGCAGCTCAGCCATGCTGCCTTCCACCACCAGTCGCCCCTCGTTGATGATCGCCACCCGGTCGCAGAGCCGCTCCACGACCTCCAGCACGTGGGAGGTCAGGAAAATCGTCGCCCCCTGCCGCACCTGCCCGAGCAGGATGTCCTTCATCAGGCGCGCCCCCATCGGATCCACGCCCTCGAACGGCTCATCGAGCAGAAACAGTTGAGGGCGGTGGATCAGCGCGGCGGCGAGTGCGGCCCGCTTCTTCATCCCCTTGGAATACTCGGCTACCAGCTTGCGGGGCTGGTGATTCAACTCGAACAACTCGAGTAACTCGCGGGCGCGCTCGGCAGCCACCGACCGTTCCAGTCCGTACATGCGCCCGACAAATTGCAGGAACTCCGGGCCGGTCAGGCGGTCAAACAGCACGCTCTCGTCGGGCACCACGCCGATCAGGCGCTTGATCCGCTGCACCTGGCTCGCCAGCGGCAGGCCCAGGATCTCGACGTCTCCGGCGGTGGGCGGGATCAGGCCGATCAGGATGTGGATCGTGGTGGTCTTACCGGCGCCATTGGGTCCCAGGAAGCCGAAGAAGCAGCCGGCAGGAACGGTCAAGTCCAGGCCGTCGACGGCAGCCTTGGTTCCGTAAAGCTTCCGCAGCCCAGTGGTGCGGATGGCCGGGGTCATGGTCCTAGTGTAGCAGTGCGTGGTGAAGCTGGAAGTTCGGCCGGGCCTCGAATAAATCGTAGCCTCACGATCCTGTTTTTTCTTGACTTTCTGCGGCTTCGACTTTACGATGAAGGCATCACTGAGGAAGGAGGTGGTCCAGACAAATGTGTAGTCATAGACCCTGTGAGGTGGCCGACCCCTGAGTCGACCGATCTAACGTTCGGTTCCCCGGGGTCAGTGCCCGGGGCCAGTTCCTGCTGAACGGCCATTTCACAGGTGGCAGTTCGGTCACAATTCGCAAGCCGCAGGAGTAATCCTGGGCTACCTTACGAGCCCCCGGGAAGTTGACGGCTTTCCGGGGGCTTGCTCTTTGGTATGTACTTATTGGGTATTGAAACATCCTGTGACGAAACCGCCGCTGCGGTGGTGGAGTCGGGTGAACGCTTGCTCTCGAACGTAGTGGCCTCGCAGTTTGACATCCATCGGCGCTACGGCGGGGTGGTGCCGGAGCTGGCCTCGCGCGAGCACCTGGGGGCCATCGTGCCCGTGGTGCGGCAAGCGGTGGAGGACGCGGGCCTGGCCTACGGCGACCTGGGCGCAGTGGCGGTCACCTGCGGCCCGGGGCTGGTCGGCTCGCTGCTGGTGGGCCTGTGCTACGCGAAGGCGCTGAGCCTGGCGTGGAAAGTCCCGCTGATCGGGGTGAACCACATCGAGGGACACATCCACGCGGTCGTGCTCGAGCAGAAGCAAGCTGGCCGCGAGGTCGAGTTTCCGGCCCTGGCGCTGGTG
This sequence comes from Acidobacteriota bacterium, assembly GCA_016201195.1. Classification (GTDB taxonomy): domain Bacteria; phylum Acidobacteriota; class Terriglobia; order Bryobacterales; family JACQDG01; genus JACQDI01. Next base: position 2,952 of record JACQDI010000657.1, read on the forward strand.
GTGAGCGGTGGCCACACCCACCTGTTTTATGCCCGCTGCACCGCCCCCGGCGACTATCATTACCAACTGCTGGGACGCACGCGAGACGACGCCGCCGGGGAGGCCTTCGACAAGGTGGCCAAGCTGCTCGGCCTGGGCTATCCGGGCGGCCCGATCCTCGATCGGCTGGCGCCCTACGGCAACCCCGGCTCCGTGCGCCTGCCCTTGGCCTGCATGAAGGGAAACGAGCTCGACTTCAGCTTCAGTGGGTTGAAAACCGCCGTGCTGCGCCACGTGCGGGCGGCGGCCATGGACGAGGAGATCGAGCGCCGCCGCCAACTGGCCCGCTCCACCTCCCGTCCCACGGTGGAACAGTTGCTGGTCCTCACGCCGCAACCTACGCTCGACCTGATCGCTTCTTTCCAGCAGACTGTCACTGAAGAACTGCTCCGCCACGCCCTGCGGGCCGCCGAGGAGCACGATGTGCGGTCGATGATCGTCTCCGGTGGCGTGGCCTGCAATTCGCGGCTGCGCCAGCGCTTCACGCGCGAGGCCGGCCCCTGGCCCGTCTATTTCCCCAGCCTCAGCCTCTCCACCGACAATGCCGCTATGATCGCCGCCGCCGCGTATCCCAAGTTTCTGCGCGGCCGCTTTTCCGACTTCTCTCTGGCAGCCGACCCCTCCTTGAGCCTATAATTAAGGCTTGTAGCCCGTGGGTTGCCGGCCCACAGCCAACAGCCCACGATCCGCAGGTCACAGACCGGCCCATGAAGAAGGCTCTGATTACCGGCATCACCGGCCAGGACGGCTCCTACCTGGCCGAGTTTCTGCTCCGCAAAGGCTACGAGGTGCACGGGCTGAAGCGCCGCTCGAGCAGCTTCAACACCGAGCGCGTGGAAAGCGTCTACCACGACTTTCACGAGCCGTCGACCCGCTTCTTTCTGCACTTCGCCGACCTGGCCGATTCGAGCAGCCTGTCCCGCCTGCTGCACGATCTCCGGCCCGACGAGATTTACAACCTCGGCGCTCAGAGCCACGTGCGGGTGAGCTTCGATATACCGGAATACACCTGCGACATCACCGGCACGGGTGCGGTGCGGCTGCTGGAAGCCATTCGGCGAACCGGGCTCCAAACGCGTTTTTACCAAGCCTCCTCGAGCGAAATGTTCGGCGCCACCCCGCCGCCGCAGAACGAGAGCACCCCGTTCCACCCGCGCAGCCCCTACGGCTGCGCGAAGCTGTTCGCTCACTGGCTGGCGGTCAACTACCGGGAAAGCTACGGCCTGTTCGCGTGCAACGGGATCCTGTTCAATCACGAATCGCCGCGCCGGGGCGAAACCTTCGTCACCCGCAAGATCACCCGGGCCGTGGCTCATATCAAGTTCGGACTGCAAGAGAAGCTCTATCTGGGCAACCTCGACGCCCGTCGCGACTGGGGCTACGCCCCCGACTACGTGGAGGCCATGTGGCTGATGTTGCAGCAGGACGCCCCGGACGACTACGTGATCGGCACCGGCGAATCACACTCGGTGCGCGAGTTCGTAGAGCTGGCCTTCGAGCGTGCCGGGCTAGACTGGCGCCGCTGCGTGGAGATAGACCCCCGCTACCACCGCCCGGCGGAGGTGGACGACCTGCGCGCCGACTCGAGCAAGGCCCGGCGCAAATTGGGCTGGCGGCACACGGTGGGCTTCGAGGAGCTGGTACACATTATGGTGGACGCCGACCTGGCAGCCCTCGCCGCCCGCAAAGCCGGCGTCATGGCCCCAGCCTCGCTGGCGCCTTGAGTGCTGGCCAACCATGGAATCGGTCGATCGCATCCTAGGGGACTGGATGCCTTCATCCAACGCCCGGTGATCCCCGAAGACTACGTCCGGGTACCGACCGAGCAAGGAGATCTGAAGACTCAGCCATGAATCTCGCGGCAAAACGAATCTGCGTGACGGGTGGGGCCGGGTTTCTGGGGTCGTACCTGGTCGCGGCGCTGCGAGAGCGTGGGTGCGAGCGGATCTTCGTGCCCCGCCGGCAGGAGTTTGACTTGACCACGGCCGACGGTGTGATGAGGATGTTCGAGCAGGCGCGCCCCGAGGTGCTGTTTCACCTGGCGGCCGTGGTGGGCGGCATCGGCGCGAACCGCGAAAACCCCGGGCGCTTCTTTTACGAGAATGCCATCATGGGCATTCAACTGATTGAATACGCCCGGCGGTACGGTGCGGAGAAAACCATCGTCGCCGGCACCATCTGCGCCTACCCCAAGTTCACCCCCGTTCCGTTTCGCGAGGACGACCTGTGGAACGGATATCCCGAGGAAACCAACGCCCCGTACGGAATGGCCAAGAAGGCGCTGCTGGTGCAGTGCCAGGCCTACCGCGAGCAGTATGGCATGAATTGTATCTACCTGCTGCCGGTGAACCTCTACGGGCCTCGCGACAACTTCGATCTGGAATCCTCGCACGTGATTCCGGCCCTGATCCGGAAGTTTCTGGAGGCCAGGCAGGCCGGCGCGCCGGAAGTAACCTGCTGGGGCGACGGTACGCCCACCCGCGAGTTCCTGTTTGTGCGCGACGCGGCCGAAGGCTTGGTTCTCGCCGCCGAGCGCTACGACGGGGAGGATCCGGTCAACCTGGGCAGCGGCGAGGAGATCACCATCCGCGACTTGGCCGGGCTGGTCTCCCGTGAATGCGACTACCAGGGCCGCATCGTCTGGGACACCTCGAAACCCAATGGCCAGCCCCGGCGGCGCCTCGACACCTCGCGCGCCTTCGAGTACTTTGGCTTCCGCGCACGCACACCGCTTGTCGAGGGCCTGCTGGAAACCATTGCCGCGTACGGCGCGCGATTTGAGAATTTGAGGATTTGAGAATTGAAAAGCCCCGCCGACAAACCTTGTCAGCCCTCAAATCCTCAAATCCTCAAATCCTCAAATGCGCTGCTTTTGGCGCCGGCCTGGCTCTGGATGGGCGCGTTCTTTCTGCTTCCCCTGCTCATCGTCCTCGCCTACAGCATTCTAAGCAAGGGTGATTACGGGGGCGTGGCGCTGCCGGTGACGGGCGCCAACTACATCCGCTTCCTCGACCCGCTCTACCTGCGGATCCTCGGCCGCACGTTCTGGATGGCCGCCCTTACCACGGCCCTGTGCCTCGCCATCGGCTATCCGCTCGCCTATTTCATCGCCTTCTACGGGGGACGCTGGAAACCTGCGCTGCTGTTCCTGGTGGTGATGCCGTTCTGGACGAGCTTCCTGGTGCGCACCTACGCCTGGATCTTCCTGCTGCGGGATACGGGGCTTATCAATACTATCCTCATCCGCCTGGGCTGGATCCGTGCGCCGCTGCCGCTGCTCTATAACGAGGGCGCCGTGCTGGTGGGCCTGGTCTACGGATTCCTGCCCCTGACGGTGCTGCCGCTTTACGCTTCCATCGAGCGCCTGGACCGGACGCTGCTCGAAGCCGCCGCCGACCTCGGCGCGCGCCCGGCGGTGAGCCTCGCCCGGGTCACCGTGCCCCTGACCATGCCCGGCATTTACGCCGGCGGGGTGCTGGTGTTCATTTCCGCGCTGGGGGCTTACATTACGCCGGACCTGCTCGGGGGAGGCAAGAGCATCCTCATTGGCAATCTGGTGCAGAACCAGTTCACCACGGCCCGCGACTGGCCCTTCGGCGCGGCCGTCTCGCTGCTGCTGATGGCCGTAGTCGTCGCCGCGTTACAGCTCTACCGGCGCCGGGAGGAGGCGGCATGAGGGGTTCCCGCGCGCTGCCTGCCTTTGCCGTCGCCGCCTATGGCTTTCTGCACCTGCCGGTGCTGGTGCTGATTGTCTTCAGCTTCAACGAATCGCGCTTCACGGTATGGACCGGGCTCTCCTGGAGGTGGTACCGGGAACTGGCGCGCAGCACACGCATGCTGGAGGCGCTGGGAAACAGCCTGCTCGTGGCGGTGGCTTCGACGCTGATTTCGACCGCCATCGGGACGCTGTGCGCCTACGCCATGAGTCGCCACCGCATCCGCGGCGCCCGCGTCCTCGACGCCGTGCTCCAGCTCTCCATCGTCACCCCGGAGATCGTCACCGGCATCTCGCTGCTGGCATTCTTCCAGTTTGTCTTCCGGTTCACCGATTTCGGGCTGGGTCTCGACACTATTATCATTGCCCACGTGGCGTTTTCAATCGCCTTTGTACTGCTGGTGGTCAGAGTGCGCCTCGCCGCGCTCGATCCGGCCCTCGAGGAAGCCGCGATGGATCTCGGCGCTGGGCCGGTGACGACGTTCTTTCGGGTCACCCTGCCCCTGCTCCAGCCGGGGATCGTGGCCGCCGCCCTGCTGGCGTTTATTCTCTCGTTTGACGATTATGTCATCACCAGCCTGGTGGCCGGGGTGGGATCCGAGACGCTGCCCATGGTGATCTATTCGATGGCGCGGCGCGGCGTCAGCCCGGTGGTGAACGCGCTCTCGGCGGTGCTGGTGGTCGCCCTGGGCGCGCTGATCCTGGCCGCCGACCGGCTGCAACGAAGGAGCGCCGCATGATCTCCCGCCGCCAATTCCTCGCCGCCTCGGCCGCTGCACTCACCGGTTGCCGGCGCCGCCGCGCCGGAGGCGAGGTCAGCGTCTACTGCTGGTCCGACTACATCGCTGCCGACACCGTCGCCGCCTTCGAGCGTGAGACCAGCCTGCGCGTGAACTACGAGACCTTCGAGAGCCAGGAGGAAATGCTGGCCAAGATCCTCGCCGGCGGGGGTGGGTGGGACGTGGTGTTTCCCGGCAATACCCTGGTCGGCCCCATGGTGCGTCGCGCCCTGATCCGGGAGATCGACCACCAGCGCTTGTCGAACCTGGCCAATCTGGAGGCCCGCTTCCTCGATCCGCCCTGGGACCGCGGCGACCGTCACAGCGTGCCCTACATGTGGGGTCTGAGCGGCTTCGTGTATAACCGAAAGGCTCTCGGCCGCGCAGCCACCGGCTGGGCCGACCTCTGGGACCGGGCGGTGAAGGGCAAGATCACCATGCTCGACGACCCGGCGGAGGTGCTGGGCGCGTGCCTGAAGAAACTCGGCCACAGCCTCAACTCGATTGACGAGCGGGAACTCCAGGCCGCTCGCGCCGAGGCGCTGCGCCAGAAGCCCCTGCTGCGGGCCTACCTCAACGCCGAGGTCAAACCCCAGCTCATCGCCGGCGACGTCTGGGCCGCCCAGCTGTGGAACGGCGACGCCTACCAGGCCATCGCCGAAAACAGAGACCTGGCGTATTGTTTTCCTTCCGAGGGCTTCGCCCTCTACGCCGACAGCGCAGTGATCCTCACGCAATCGAGAAACCCTGACTCCGCCTATCGCTGGATCGACTACCTGCTGCGACCCGACGTGGGCGCCTCGATCGCCCGCTCGACGATGTTTCCCACCCCCAACGCCCGCGCCCTGGAGCTGCTCGACCCCGCCTTGCGCGCAAACCCCGACCTCTACCCGCCCCCCGGGCGGCTCACCAGCGCCGAGTGGTTCACCGAGATCTCCGCTGAGGGCCAGTCGCTTCGCGATCGCATCTGGACCGAGATCAAGGCGGCGTAGGCCGCCATTTTCATCTTGCGCTCTGGCGACGCATGACCCGGCCGGCAGCCTCCATATCCCGGCCGTACCGCGCTTCGGAGCTGAGCTATGCCCAACCTTGTTAAGATGACGCCATGCTCCAGGTGATCGCCCGCGGCAACGATCTGTTCGACGCCGTGGTGGTGGGTTCTGGCGCGACCGGTGGCTGGGCGGCCAAGCAGCTCACCGAAGCTGGGATGCGGGTCGCAGTGCTCGAGGCCGGCAGGAAGATTACCCCGGCCGATTTCACCGAGCACGTCGAACCCTGGCAGTTGAAGTACCGGGGCGACGACCCCCACAAATTGAAGCGCCGGCCGATCCAGGGGCTGTGTTATGCCTGCCGCGAATCAAACCAGGATTGGTTCGTCGACGACAGCGAAAATCCTTACGCCACCGACCCGGGCAAGCCGTTTCATTGGATCCGCTGCCGGGTACTGGGCGGGCGGTCGCTCACCTGGGGACGCCAGAGCTACCGCATGGGCGACATCGACCTGAAGGCCGCCAGCCGGGATGGCTACGGCGACGACTGGCCGATCTCCTACGCCGACCTGGTTCCCTACTACGAGATTGTGGAGAAATTCATCGGGATAAGCGGGCAAGCCGAGGGCCTCGACGTGCTCCCCGACAGCGTTTTCCTGCCGCCCATGGAGATGACCTGTGGCGAGCGGCTGCTGTGCGACGCGGTGAAAAAGAAGATGGGCCGCGTGGTGACCATCGGCCGCGTGGCCGTTCTCACGCGTCCCCACAACGGCCGCCAGGCCTGCCATTACTGCGGTCCCTTCGAACAGGGCTGCATCACCAATTCCTACTATGCGAGCCCGGGGACCACCCTGGCCGCCGCCCAAAAGACCGGCCGCCTGACCCTGCTCACCGATGCGGTCGCGAGCCACATTACCGTGGATCGGGCGACGGGAAAGGCGGGCGGCGTGGCGTACCTCGACCGCATGACCCGCGTCCCTCGGGAGGTTCGCGCCAAGGTCGTGGTGCTGTGCGCCTCGACCCTGGAATCGACCCGCATCCTGCTGAATTCGGTTCCCGGCGGCCTCGCCAATTCGAGCGACGCGTTAGGCCACTACCTCATGGATCATATTTACGGCGGCGGGGCGGCGGGCGAGTTGCCCATGCTCGAAGCCCGCGCCTGGATGGGACCGCCGCGGCGTCCCAACGGCATCTATGTGCCGCGCTTCCGGAACGTGGGCGACAATAAGGCCGCGGATTTCATCCGCGGCTGTGGCTACCAGGGCGGCAGTTCCCCGAGCTTCAACTTTGGCGCCCCCGGCTTCGGCGCCGCCTACAAGGACGCCGCAAGGGGCGGGCGTTGGGACGTCAGTCTCGGCCTGTGGGGCGAGTGCCTGGCGCGGAAGGAAAACTACGTCGAGCTGGACAAAGACTTGGTCGACGCCTGGGGCATCCCTGCGCTCAGAATCCACATGAGCTGGAGCGACAACGAAAGGAAGCTGTTCGAGGACGGCCGCCGGCAGGCCGCGGAGATGCTCGAAGCAGCCGGCGCCAGGAACGTCCACCTCACCGGCCAGTACTCCGTCCCCGGCTTCTGCATCCACGAGGTGGGCACGGCACGCATGGGGAACGATCCGAAGACGAGCGTGCTCAACCGCTTCAATCAGGCGCACGACGTGAAGAACCTGTTCGTCACCGACGGCGCCTGCTACGTCTCGAGCGCCTGCCAGAACCCGACCCTTTCCATGATGGCCATCACCGCCCGCGCCTGCGACTACATCGCCGAGCAGTATAAGAGGGGAGAGCTGTAATCAGCGCAGGAACAGGCGCTCGTCCCACACCACGGGTTTCGGACCACCGGCGCGGATTCTTCGAAATTGCGGGTGGTCCTGGTTGATCAGGACATTGCGCTCCACCAGGGTGACGACGGAGGGGACCAGCAGGACGGCGGTCCGCCGCGAGTCGTACCAGCGATCGCCGAATGCTCTGCTTGCCACTTGATCGGCCGCGTCCCACCCTGGGACTTCGCGGGGCGCCACCTCCTCGATGGCCACGTCTGGCGGCACAACGATCTCAATATATCGTTGGTTTTTCGGGATGCGGCCGATGTTGGTGTGAACCAGCTTTTCCAGTAACGCGCCGGCGTAGGTCTCGGACGCATAGATGACGCGCCGGCCCGGCGAATTCCAACGGCCGCCATGCACCGCGGCGCCCGTGCCATCCAGAACCGCTCGGCGGCCGTCAGCAATCCGGTAGGTGCCGAGCGAGCGCCTACGCCGGAAGGCCATGTTCGATCTTGGCGAGCAGCTCTTCGACCTGCCGCGCACCCAACTCGGTTGTGGCAGCGTCGAGCGGCGGCCGCCCGCCAAGGGCCGGATGGGGCGTCGTCAGAAACCTTCGCGTGTCCTCACCCTCACCCCAAACGTGCTCGGCGGTGGCGATCACACGCGCCAGCCGCTCGGTCCGCTCGCTCTCAGCCGGACTGAGCCGGTCTCTGCGCCGCTTGAAAGTAGCCTCCGGCACGATGCGGTAGAGGAGGTCGCGCCGGTCGCCGGCCCGATCGAGGGCGTGTTGAACCGCGTTTCGCAGCGCGGATTTGGGCAGGCCCCGGGCTACGGCCGCGCTCAGGTCAGACAGGGAGCGGATGCGGCGTCTCAAAACCAGCCGCCCGCCCAGCACTTCCGCGATCCTCTGGGCTTCGATCATGCTGGTATCATCATACCAGAAATTCAAGGTCAGATGATCCTATATCTTTTTCCAGTCCCGCAGGATTACCCGCGCCGCGTTGAACCCAGGCGCCCCCATCACCCCGCCGCCGGGATGCGTCCCCGAGCCGCACAGGTACAAGTTGCGGATCGGCGTGCGGTAGCGCGCCCAGCCGGCCACCGGACGCAGGAAAAACATCTGGTCCAGGCTCATCGCTCCGTGGAAGATGTTGCCGCCGGTGAGGCCGTACGTCCGCTCCAGGTCGAGCGGCGTCAGCACCTGGCGGTGGCGCACGATCGAGCGGATGTTCGGCGCGTATTCGGCGATCAAGTCGATCACGTGGTCGGCGTAGCTGTCGCTCAACTGGTCCCAGTGGGCGCCGCGCAGGGTGTAGGGAGCGTATTGCAGGAAGATCCCCAGAATATGCCGCCCCTTTGGAGCGAGCGACGGATCGTAGGTGGTCGGGAGCGTCATCTCGATCAGCGGCCGCTCCGAAGGCTTGCCGTATTTGCAGTCGTCCCAGGCGCGCTCCAGGTATTCCATGTCCGGGCAGATGTGGATGGTGGCCTTGTGCTGGGGCGCGAGATCGGCGCCGGGAAGGGCGCGAAAGTCGGGAAGCGCGTCGAGAGCCAGGTTCATCTTGAGCGACGTGCCCTCCGAGCGGTAGCGCTCGATAGACTGCACAAACTCGTCGCTCAAGTGTCCCGGCTCGATCAGGCCCAGGAACGTCCGGCGCGGGTCGGCACAGGAAATTACAATGCGGGCGGGGATCTCCTCGCCGCCCGCCAGCACCACGCCGGCGGCCTGGCCGTCGCGCACCACGATGCGCACCACTTTCGAGGAGCAGCGGATCGCGGCCCCGCGGCTGCGGGCGCTTGCGGCCATCGCTTCGCTGATCGCTCCCATGCCGCCGCGCACGAATCCCCACAGACCCCGCACGCCGGCCAGGCCTCCCATGCAGTGATGCAGCAATACGTAGGCGGTCCCCGGCGATCGCGGGCCGCCGTTGGCCCCGATCACCCCGTCGGTAGCCAGGGTCACCTTGAGCTGGTCGGACTCGAACCACTCGTCCAGAAACTCGGCCGCGCTCTGGGTGAAGATCTTCACCAAGGCGGCGAGATCGCGGCGGCCCAGCTTCCGCAGCCGTCCGGCGAGCTTCAGGTATTCAACGATATCGCCCGGCGAGGCCGGCGGCACGTTGGGCGGCGGGGAGAGCAGCAGCGGCTCCACGAACTGCGCCAGCCGCTCCAGGTGCTCTTCGTAGGCCGGATAGCGCTCCGCGTCACGGCGCGAAAACTTCGCGATCTCCTCGACCGTCTTCTGCCGGCTCTGCCACATGAACAGGTGGCGGCCGTCGGGGAAGGGCGAGAAGAAAGCCGGGTCCTTTGGGTCCACATAGTATCCAAACCGCGTCAGCTCCAGATCGCTGACCACGCGGTCCTGCAACAGGCTGCACAGGTAGGCGGCGGTCGAGACGCGGTAGCCAGGCCACACCTCCTCGGTTACGCACGCGCCCCCCACCAGCTCGCGGCTTTCGACGACCAGCACCTTCAGCCCGGCCCGGGCCAGGTAGCCGGCGGTGACCAGCCCGTTGTGGCCCGCGCCCACGATGATCGCGTCGTACATAAAGGCAGATGTCAGGTGTCAGGTTTCAGGTGTCAGTATAGCCAACCCCAGATGCCTGGCACCTGACACCTGACACCTGACACCTGACACCTGTTAGAATTCACTCCATGGCCATTCGGGTTTCTCTCTTCGTTACGTGTCTGGTCGACCAACTGTTTCCCCACGTGGGATTGGCCATGGCCGACGTGCTGGAACGGCTGGGGTACGAGGTGGATTTTCCCGAGGCTCAGACCTGCTGCGGGCAACCGGCGTTCAACAGCGGTTTCCGGGGCGAGGCACGCGTCGTGGCGCGGCATTTCCTGCGGGTTTTTCGCGACGCCGACTACATCGTGTGTCCCTCGGGCTCCTGCACCTCGATGGTGCGCCAGCACTACGCCGAGATTTTCCACAGGGATACGGAATCGCTCGCCGCCTCGCGCGCCCTCGCGCCGAAGGTGTTCGAGTTTTCTGAATTTCTGCTCCAGGTGGCGAAGCGCGAGGACGTGGGCGCGCGGTTCGACGGCGTGGTTACCTATCACGACTCCTGCCACTCCCTGCGCGAGCTGGCCATCCAGGAACAGCCCCGGCGTCTGTTGCGCTCGGTGCGCGGGCTCGAGCTGCGCGAGATGGATATCGCCGAGGAGTGCTGCGGTTTCGGTGGCACGTTCGCGGTGAAGTTTGACGATGTGTCGGCGTCGATGCTCCACTCCAAGATCGAATCCATCCGCCGCACCGGCGCCGAGGCGGTCGTCTCTATCGATCCCAGTTGCCTGATGCAGATTCAAGGCGGCTTGAGCCGCGCCGGGCTCTCGATCCGCACTCTGCACCTGGCCGAAGTGCTCAATTCGCGGTGAATTCGCACGCGCGGCCTCATCCTTGTTAAAATTCAGGGTTCCGGATGTCGGTCGCCTTCCACCAGCGGATTCAGGAAGCACTCCTCGATGAGCGGCTCCAGAAAGCCCTCTATGCCGCCACCGGCCGGCTGATGGAAAAGCGAAAGTCGGGCGTCACCACCGACCAGCTCCCCGACTACCAGGAGCTACGAACTCACGCCAACCGCATCAAGCGCCACACCCTGGAGAACCTGGACTACTACCTGGAAACCCTGACCCGCAACGTGGAGGCGCGCGGAGGTCATGTCCAATGGTGCCGTGACGCGGGGGAGGCGCAGGTGTTCATCGGGCAACTGGCCCGCGAGCGTGGCGTTAAGCTCGTCGTCAAGTCCAAGTCGATGACCTCCGAGGAAGTCGATCTGAACGAGGCGCTCCAGCAGCAGGGCGTGGAGCCGGTGGAAACCGATCTCGGCGAGTTCATTATCCAGCTCGCCCGCCAGCGCCCGTACCACATCGTCGCCCCGGCGATGCACAAGACCCGCCAGCAGGTGGCCGACCTGTTCGAGGAAAGGCTGGGGGTGCCGCGCGAGGAGGAAATCGAGAAGCAGACCATGATTGCCCGCGCCGTGCTGCGCAAGAAGTTTCTGGAGGCGGGCATGGGGATCAGCGGGGCCAATTTTCTGATCGCCGAGTCGGGCGCGGTGGTGATCGTCGAAAACGAGGGCAACGCCCGGCTCACCACGTCCTCCCCGCGCATCCACGTGGCCCTGGCGGGAATCGAAAAGATCATCCCGCGGGCCGCCGACCTGGCCGTGTTTCTGCAACTTCTAGGTCGCAGCGCTACCGGCCAGCCGCTCACCAGCTACACGTCGTTCCTTTCCGGCTCCCGCCGCCCCGGCGAACTGGACGGCCCCGACGAGTTTCATCTGGTGCTGCTCGACAACGGGCGCAGCCGCGTCCTGGCCGACCGCGAAAAGCGCCAGACGCTTTACTGCATCCGCTGCGGCGCGTGCCTGAACATCTGCCCGGTCTACCGCCGCATCGGCGGCTACAGCTACCCCGGCGCGTATTCGGGGCCGATCGGGGCGATCCTCACACCTCAGTTTCTCGGCCTGCAACACGAGCCGGAGCTGCCGTTTGCCTCCAGCCTCTGCGGCGCCTGCGCCGAGGTCTGCCCGGTCAAAATCGAGATCCCGAAAATCCTGCTCGAGCTGCGCAGCGAGGTGAAGAAGGCGGAAGCCCGCGAGGCCGGGTGGAACCTGGAGCCGTCAAATGTGGAGAAGATCGGGTTCGGGTTGTGGGCTTGGCTGATGCGGCATCCGCGACTGTTCGAGCTGGCCGGGGCGGCGGCGCAAATCCTGTTGCCCGCCGACCGCGACGGCAAGTGGCTCCGCAACCTGCCCGGCCCGCTACAGGCCTGGACCCGGTGGCGCGACTTTCCGCCGCCTGCCCCTCGCAGCTTCCGCCAGCTCTGGCGGACACGCCGCAAGGCGAGCTGACCCTGGTTGAACAAAGATGCCCGCCCGCGAGCACATCCTGCACAAGGTTCGGACGGCGCTCGGCCGCAGCGCCGGCCAGCCCCCAGAGCCCGCTCCGGAAGCTCGGTTGAGAGCCCCCGCCGTCGACCGCGAGGAGCGCATCCGGCGGATGCTCGCGAGCTTCTCCGGCAAGACCCTGCGCGTCGGGTCGGCCGCGCAAGCGCGCGACTACATCACCGCTCAACTCGACCGCCGCCGCGCCGTGGCTTCCCCCTCGCCCGTGCTCGAAGGGCTTGGGATACTCGAGCTCCCCGGGGTCACTCCCGTAGGAGGCGACCCGGCGACGGTCCGTCAGGCGTGCGCAGCGGCCGACATTGGTATCACCAGCGCCGAGTACGCCCTGTGCGACACCGGCGCCCTGGTGGTGCTCGCCACCTCTCACGAATCCCGCCTGGTGTCTTTGCTGCCGGTCGTACACATCACCGTGCTGCCCGTCGACCGGATTCTCACCGGCCTCGACGAGCTGTTCACGGTGATGCCCGATCCCGCCGCCCGGTCCAGCTCGATGGTCCTGATCGGCGGTCCCAGCCGCACCGCCGACATCGAGCAGATCCTGACCCTGGGGGTGCATGGACCCCGGGAAATTCAACTGGTTTTATTCTGACTCGGCTTCCACATCGGCATCGATCACGCCGCGCTGCTTCAGATAGAACGCCACCGCGTATTCAGCTATGAAATCCTCAAACTTGAGAGTGGCTTCACCCCATTCACCCTCCGGGTGCAGTTCGTCCGGGTTGTGGCCGCAGAACAGCCGAAACACCGCCTCCCGGGGCTCGACTTCCTCGAAATGCCGCATCCCCGTCCAGGCATCATCCCTCCGCGTCCCGCCGATGTCAACTTTGACCCGAACCAGCTTCATGGGCTTCCCCTCCGTATGGGTTGATGCTAAAGTGAAGACTGGATCTTTTGCTTGTTTAGTCTCGCTCGCTTTGCCATCTTACTCATTTCGCTAGGCTTGTTCTGGCGTCCTGCGCCGGGCGCTTCAGCCACAGCGCCGGGTGAGTACCGTTGCGGTACCGATCCGGCTGGGGTCGTGGTCGACCTGTTTCGCCATCGCCAAGCGAGGCTCCACCGCGCCCTCGCCCTGGAGAGCGAGCAGCCCAGGGTCCTGCCCGATATCGGCAGCCTCGCCGTCGTGGACGATTCCGAAGGCGCCGTGATCCGCCCTAACCTGTTCGATCTAAATGGCCGCAGCGTCCGCTTTGCGCCCTCCGGAGCGGTAGCCTCCCAATATGCGGCCCTTCCGCAACCCCTGGGTTTTGACGCCGACGCGGCCCAAGCCGGCCTTGCGCTAACGGGCCTGGGGGACGATGATTCCCGGCTGGTCCGCCTCCCGTTCGCGTTTCCGTTTTACGGCCAGCGCTACGACTCGGTCTACATCAATTCCGACGGTAATCTTACTTTTACCATCAAAGACGACGCCAGCACGAACCGCAGCCTGGGACGCGCGGTTTCCGGCCCTCCCCGCATCTTCCCGTTTTTCGAGGATCTGGATCCGTTCCAGCGCGACGCGGCGGTGCGCTATTTCGCTGCCCCGGACCGCGCCGTGGTCACCTGGGACCGGGTGCCCCAGTGGGTCCGGGTCGGCATCGGGGCGCGGCAAACCTTTCAGGTGGCCCTCTACCCCGACGGCCGCATCGAGTTTCACTACCGGGACATCAACATCAACAAGGCCGTGGTCGGCATCGCCCCCGGCGGGACGCGCAACGGCGAAACCGCGGCCCATTTCTCCGCCGGTATGGCCAGCCCGGTGGGCGGCGCCATCGCCGAGATTTTCAGCGCCTCCACGGAGCTGGACGTGGTGGCCATCAGCCAGAAGTTCTACCGCAGCCACGAAGACGCCTACGAGTACGTGGTGCTGTTCAACAGCCTGGGCCTGACCGAAGGCCCCGGCACGTTCGCGTCGGAACGCAACATCCGCAACCGGGTGCTGGGCATAGGCAATATCCTCCGGGCCAGCCCCGTGTTCGACGCCGGAGACGAGTTCGGCTCCCCTTTGCGCCTTCAGAGCTTTCTCAATATGGGACCGCTCACCAACTACCCGGCGAACCCCACCGACGTACTGCCGCTGTTCGCCACCAGCCGCAACACCACGCTGACCATCCTGGGGCAGGAAAGCGGCCATCGCTTCCTGGCTTACGCGCGCTATCTCGATCCGACGACCAACCAGCCGTCGCTCGGCCTGCTGGGGCGTGACAACGCCCACTGGAGCTTCTTTTTTAACAGCGACGCGTCGGTGGTGGAGGGCAACCGCATCGTGGACCTTGGAGAAGGCCAGTCCCCGCGCTTCCTTACCACGGCCACCGTGCAGCACTACAGCGCGGTGGATCAGTACCTGATGGGCCTGCGCCCGGCCTCCGAGGCGCCTCCCACGTTCCTGGTGCGCAACCCCTCGCTGCCCATCTCGCCGTCCAGCGGGCCCCAGGCCGGCCGCAGCTTTGACGGCACGCGGCAGGACATCACCGTGCAGATGATCGCCGACGCCGAGGGCAGGCGCGTCCCCGACGCCACCGTGGCCCAGAAGCATTTCAATTTCGCCTTTGTCCTGCTGGTGCAGCAGGGCGCCCAGCCTGCGTCCGAGGACCTGGCCCAGCTCGAGCGGGTGCGCTTGGCCTGGGAACAGTTCTTCAACGCCGCGGTCGACAACCGCGGCACGGCCAACACCGGCCTCGTCAAACAACTGCGTCTTTCCACCTGGCCGGCAGGCGGCGTGCTCACGGGCAGCCCCGCCTCGGCGACAGTGAGTATCGCCGCGCTGCTCAACCGCGACCTGGCCGTGCAGCTTGCCACCTCCGACTCCGCTTTGGTCACCGTACCGGCCTCGGTCACCATTCCCGCCGGCCGCACCTCGGTGTCGGTCTCCATCAGCGGCATCCGGCAAGGGGTGGCCGAGCTGACCGCCCGCGTGTCCGACCCGGCCTACGAGGTCTCCCGCACCTTCGTCCAGGTGCGAACCGACCCCACGCAGCTTCGCCTGGAGACCGTTTCCGGGGGCGACCAGCAAGGTGTCCGCGGGGCGATGCTCCTGCAGCCAGTGGTGTTTCGCCTGCGCGACGAGAATGACGTGCCGTTTTCCGGCGTGTCCGTGAACTTTGTGGCCAGCGGCGACGGGGCAGCCATCCCGCCCAGGCTGGTGACCGATCCCGAC
>JACQDI010000031.1 GCA_016201195.1 Acidobacteriota bacterium
CCGAATCCGATCCAGCCCACGCGGACCTTCTCGTTGCTCCCCTGGGCTCTCAGGATGGCCGGCGCCGCGGCGGCGACCGCGGTGCCCCCGATAAAATTGCGTCGCGTGATGTTGTCTGACAAGCTTCACCTCCGCTTCCGCTGGGGAAGGTCTGAGAATACCAACCTTGAGCCACGGACGGCAACCGCCCTTCTTGTCCATGCGAACTGAAACACACGGCGACGCCGAAGATCAAGAATCTGTCCCCGTTGCATGCACGGACGCTCCGTGCACTGGGCCATGACGCCGTGTCGGTTGTGGAGTTGGGTCTGTCCGGCGCTGACGATTCAGCGGTGCGAGCTGCGGCTATCGAAGGCGGGAGGATTCTTGTTACGCTCGACGGCGACTTCGCCAATGTGCTCCGATATCCACCCGCGGCGACACCCGGCGTCCTTCGCTTCCGATTGCACCCCCCAGCCGAAGAGGCCATCGAGGCTGCTCTTCGGCGGGTCGTTCCCCGTCTGACAGAGATGCGCCCGGACGGAAAACTCGTCGTCGTTGATGAGGGGAAGATAAGGATCCGCGGTTGAGATGCGAGTACAACCCAATCCCCTGAGACCAACGAGATCGAGCTGCGTGCTACCGGCGAGGGCCTTATATGAACATGGTAGGCCCGAGCGGGCTCGAACCGCTGACCTCTACCGTGTCAAGGTAGCGCTCTAACCAACTGAGCTACGGGCCTTCGATTCTGATTATACGTGACCCGTGACAGCTTTGCAATTTTTGTCGGCCCGAGTTTAAGACAACGCGTTAAGAAGCTTGTCGATGTCCTGCTGGTTGTTATATAGCGCCGGGGAGATACGCACCCGGTTCTGGCCCGTGGTTGTCACCTGGACGCCGGCCCTCGCGAGCTTCTTCCGGGTTGCGTTCAGATCCCGGGCCTGAACCACCACCAGCGAGCTCTTCGCCTCCACGGGCGTGATCAGCTTGTAGCCCAGCCCGGGCAGCTCTCTCTTCAACCGGTCACACAACGGCTTGGTGTGGGCGTAGATGTTCTCGACGCCGAGGTCCAGAATGCGCTTCAGCGCTTCGGACTGCCCGGCGTAGGCGACGTAGCTGACGTTGCCGGGCTCGTAGCGGGAGGCGTCTTTGGGAGGCCGGTAGGGGAACTGCTCTTTGCCCGGATCGGGGTTGGTCACCCACGGCGCGTAGTTGAATTCTACGTAGCCAGGGAACATCGTGTCCTTCACTACCCGCTCCTGCAGGTCCTCGCGCACATAGAGGAATCCGGCGCCGCGCGCCCCCTGCAACCACTTGTAGAGCGAGCAGGCGGCGAAGTCGATGCCCAGCGCTTGCACGTCGACCGGAACACTGCCGGCGGCCTGGATAATGTCGGCGTAAACATACGCGCCATGGGCGTGCGCCAGCTCGCTGATGGCCCTGGCATCCTCGACCCAGCCGTTGACATTGGAGACCAGCGTCACCGAAACCAGCCTCGTCTTCTTGTCCATGGCCTGCTCCATGTCGCGCAGGTCGATCCGCCAGTCGCGGTGCCTGACGATGCGCACGTCCAGGCCTGCCTTGCGCCGCCCCACGTAGTCGTGGATGGAACCGGCGTAGTGCAGGTCGTTGGTCACCAGGTTCCCACCCGAGGCCTGGATGCCGAGCCCGTTGACCACCGCCGCCTCACCCGCCTTGGTGCAGATGACGAAGCCGATCTCGGAAGGCTTGGCGTTGATCAGCTTGGCAAAGAGCGGCTTGACCTGGCGCAAGGCCGTGGCGGCATACTCTCCGCGGCCCTCGCCCGGCCCGTACATGTGGAAGTCCATGTACCGGCGCATCCCGTCGGCGCTGTAGCGGGGCAAGGGGACATGCGCGGCGGCGTCGAGATACACTTGCTCGACGGCCCGCGGAAATTCCTTGCGGATCGATTCGAAATCCGACAGCTTCGGAGCGGCCAGGCTCGAAGCCACCGCGGCACTGGAAGTCAAGAATTGACGCCGGTTGATGTGCATGATGATCCTCCGTGACCCGTGCGGGCCCATTGTATCTCCATTGCCGGCCTCCACGCACAGGTCCTGGAACTGAGAAATCGAGGAGTCAATTCGTCGACTTTTCCGTGTGATAGAAAGCCTGGTCGAATCGGGGAGGATGCCCTGCCGAGTGCCGCCTCGGCAGGGCGGTGGGAGCGCAAAGGAAAAGCATAGGTAGGACCGCACCCGGGCCGGCGCGCCGTCCGACTCCTGCCTCGGAGCAGCGCGCCGTGTCCAGGAAGCGGCTTACGCAGCGGCCTTGGTGAGGACCGAACCCATTCGGCTGAAGATCGTGCTGATGCTGGAAGAAATGCCCGGCAGCAAAGCGCCGGCGGCGACGGCGATGAAGCCCGCCAGCAGCGCGTATTCCACCAGGTCCTGGCCCCGCTCGTCGCGAAGCATCCGTTCCAGCGTGATGTACAATTTGGTCATTTGTGATTCTCCTTAGTTTCGTTTTTTTTGGCCCGGGACGCTTTCCCGAATGCCGCCTTCCTTGTGAAGACATAGCGAGAATAAACCGCAACCCCAAAACCCAACAAGCTATCTTTAGGCCAGCTACTGGTAGGGTCAATTACTTACAACTCCCTGCGCATCACCCTAAGATGATCGTTCGGCACGCCCGCGAGCAGGCTGGGCGCCTGCGTCTTCGCGGGCGAGCTCCCTCTCATCAGTCTATAAGTAGTATCAGGAATTTCACGCCAAGACGCCGCGGCCTTGGCGCGCTGCGGGTTCCTTATCAGGTCGCGTGGCAAACGCCTGGGCCGAGCGCTCGAGGTAGAGGCGCGACAGGTCCGCTTCCCGTTGCGGTCGCGGATAGTATGTGCTGGAAAATCGATGACACCAACCCGGATTCTCGTCAATCGGCTGCGCAGGTCCGGAAGCCGCCGAATACGTCCCGCCGGTCCTTAGTATAGAAGTTCCGCCAAGTGTTGCGGATGAGCCGCGACCGGGTGGCCCAGCAGCCGCCCCGGAGCACCTTCCGCTCCGGCCCGAACCACGGCTGGGAATACTCTTTATAAGGATCGATGACGAAGCCCGGATAGGGCTGGAAGTCGTCCGCCGTCCATTCCCAGGTGTTGCCGATCATCTCCTGGCAGCCAAAGGCGCTGGCCCCGGCGGGCACGCTTCCGAGCGGGCTGCAC
This sequence comes from Acidobacteriota bacterium, assembly GCA_016201195.1. Taxonomy (GTDB): domain Bacteria; phylum Acidobacteriota; class Terriglobia; order Bryobacterales; family JACQDG01; genus JACQDI01. The sequence goes on from JACQDI010000031.1 coordinate 3,155, forward strand.
CCCACCGACCGGGCATCCAGGTGCGCCCGCTCCGGGGTGGGCGGCTTTTCACCCCAGGGAAACTCCCGCTTTCCTCCCGGACCCCCGGCCGCCGCCATCTCCCACTCCGCCTCGGTCGGCAGCCGGCGTCCCACCCAGCGGCAATACGCCTCCGCCTCGTACCAGTTGACGTGGATGACGGGGATGTCCTCCCCCAGCGGCACGACCTGGTCAAAATGCCGGCGCATCCACCCCCCGTTGCCCCGGGGGACCCAATAAAGAGGATGTTCGGACCGCTCTTGCTCCCGCCAGGTCCACCCCTCCTCGCTCCACCACTCACGGCGCCGGTATCCCCCGTCGTTGACGAAATCCCCGAACTCCCCGTTGGTCACCGGCCACCGGGCGATCCGAAACGGCCGCACCTCGACCGGGTGTTCCCACTTCTCGTTGTCAAAAACAAACACCGTGCCCGGCATGGCCCCCAGCATCCAGGTTCCTCCAGGGACCTCCACGTCCCCGTGTCCCCGCGTCCTCGCGTCTCCGCGTCTCGGGGTCTCCACCGTCCCCAGCGGCGCTGCGTAGCCGAGCGTCTGCCGGGTATACGTGAACGCCTCGTCGTGCATATCCTCGTGCATCGTCGCCAGCCAGTAGAAGTAAGCCTCCTGGTCGCTGACCTCTCCCGCCGGGAGCCGCTCGATCACGCGGTCGAGGACCTCCTGCATGTAGTTCCACGTTTCGACGCGCGAGGGCGCATCGGGCCGCCAGCGAGTATCGTGCGCCACCGCCGCCGAGTCCCACACCGCGTCCCCCCAGGGGCGGACCGGCTCCTCGCCCCGCAGATGGCGCAGCGCCCACCGTTCCCAAAACCAGGCCACGTGTCCCATCTCCCAGATCGGAGGGTTGATGATCGGCAACAGCGGAACCTCCATCTGCCGGTCAGTTAGATCCGATACCAGATCGAGCGTCCGCCGCCGCGCATCCCTGAGCATCTCAATCAGTTCCGCAGAACGCATAATGGAGTATTATCGCCTACGCGATGCGGATTGACTGATGTGGATTCAAATGATCTGTCCGGCCCCGCCCGGCAGTCTCTATGGCAACCGGATCACCGCCCTGCGCTGGGCGCGCATTCTACGACGGCTGGGCCATCGCCTCACCCTCGCCCAACGCTATGATCGCGAGCCCTGCGATTTGCTGGTCGCCCTGCACGCCCGCCGCAGCGCCGATTCGGCGCTGGCCTTCCGCAAGCTGCACCCCGATAAGCCGCTCCTGGTGATACTCACCGGCACCGACGTCTACCGCGACATTCACCGTTCGCGGAAGGCCCAGCGGGCGCTCGAAGCGGCCACCCGCCTGGTGGTGCTCCAACCCCTGGCCATCGAGGAACTGGATCCCCGCCTGCGCCCCAAAGCCCGGGTCATCTATCAATCGGCCCCACGTACCGGCGGGCGCAGTCCTCGCCGGAGCGACACGTTTGACGTCTGCCTCCTCGGCCACCTGCGCTATGTGAAGGATCCCTTTCGCGCCGCCTACGCCGCCCGGTTGCTGCCGGCGTCTTCCCGAATCCGCATCCTCCACGCCGGCCAAGCGATGGATGAGGCGATGGCCCGCAGAGCCCACAGCGAGATGCACGGCAGCACCCAGCGCAGCACCCAGCACACCCCCCGCTACACTTGGCTAGGCGAGATTCCCCGGGCTCAGGCCCGCCGCCTGATTCGCTCCAGCCGCCTGATGGTGTTGAGCTCGCGCATGGAGGGCGGCGCCAACGTGATCTCCGAGGCGCTGGTCGACCACACGCCGGTTCTGGCTTCCCGCATCCCGGGATCGGTGGGGCTGCTTGGCAAGGGTTACCCCGGCTACTTCCCGGTTGGCGATACTGCCGCCCTGGCCCGCCTGTTGCGCCGGGCTGAGTCCGACGCGCGTTTCTATGCGAAACTAAAGACGTGGTGCATCCGGCTCGCACCCCGCTTCCATCCCTCCCGGGAGCAGGCCGCCTGGGAGAGGTTGCTCCGGGAGGTGTAACCTTGGGCCGGACCTGGCATCCAAGATCACAGAAGCCAGATTTAAAGAGCTATGACCAACGCAACTGAGCCCGGTGATCGCAAAGCCATCTGGCTGCTTTCCGCCCTGGGCGGGCTGATCGGCGGATTGTGCTGCCTGACCCCGATCGTCGTGATCCTGCTTGGCCTCTCCGGCGTGGCTGCCGCCAACAGCCTGGGCAACACGTTATACGGAGAGCACCGCTGGGCTTTCCGGATCGTGGCCCTGGTCTTTCTGGCCCTCGCGTTGATCCTCTACTTTCGCAAGCGCGGCATCTGCACGCTCGACGAAGCCAAACGCCAGCGTAACCGCGTGATCAACGTCGCCTCACTGGTAGTGTTCACCTCGGCCGGGATCTACATTCTGTGGAACTACGTGGTGCTCCACTACTGGGGCATCGCCGCCGGTTTGCCCTGGTCGCAGTATAGCGACGAGCGATGGGCCATCCCCGCCTCGGCCGTGATTCTGGCCCTGGCCGTGGTGGCGTCGCTGTGGCTTCGTAGGTCCAAGGCATGAGCGACGCCGCCCTCCGCAAGCATCTCCTGTACCTGCTGCGCGGCGGAGGCGCCCACTTGAGCTTTGAGCAGGCCATCGCCAGCCTTCCGGCGAAGCTGCGCGGCGCGAAGGCGCCCGGCGCGGCCCACACCGCCTGGCAGATCGTCGAGCACATGCGCATCGCGCAGTGGGACATCCTCGAATTCAGCCGCAACCCGAAGCATGTGTCGCCGACGTTCCCGGAGGGCTACTGGCCCCCAACCGCGGCGCCCCCAGGCAAGACTGCTTGGGCCAAGAGCGTGGCCGCCTTCCGCGCCGACCTCAAGGCGATGCAGAAACTGGTGCAGAATCGCGCCACCAACTTGTTCGCCGCCATTCCCCACGGCGACGGACAGACCATCCTCCGCGAGGCTCTGCTGGTCGCCGACCACAACGCCTATCACCTCGGCGAGCTCGTGCTTCTCCGCCGCCTGCTCGGCGCCTGGCCCTGAAATCCTTCTTTGTGTTTATAATATTCCTGGCTCGGAATGCCGCTGCCGCCCAGTACGCGTCTCGGCCCTTATGAGATCCTCGCCCCCATCGGCGCAGGTGGAATGGGAGAAGTCTATCGGGCCAGGGACACGCGGCTCGATCGAATTGTCGCCGTCAAGGTGCTACTGGCCAGTGTGGCCGATCGGCCGGACCTGCGGCAGCGCTTTGAGCGCGAGGCGCGGGCCGTCTCCAGCCTGAACCACCCCCACATTTGCAGCCTCTACGATATCGGTCAGGAGGACGGCCGGGATTACCTGGTGATGGAATACCTGGAGGGCGAGACGCTCGCCTCCCGCCTCGCCAGGGGTCCGCTCCCGGTCGATCAGGTTTTGCGGTATGCCATCGAGATTGCCGACGCCCTCAGCCAGGCGCATCGGCATGGCGTGTTCCATCGCGATCTGAAGCCCGGCAACATCATGCTGACAAAGTCGGGGACGAAGCTTCTCGACTTTGGGTTGGCGAAGCTGCGCGCGCCTGCAAAAGCGGCTGCCGCCAGCTCTCTGGGCTCACTGCCGATCCCGGAAAGCACGCTGACCAGTGAAGGAGTGATTCTGGGCACCTTCCAATACATTGCCCCCGAGCAACTGGAAGGGAAAGAGGTGGATGGGCGAACCGACATTTTCGCCTTTGGCGCAGTCGTGTTCGAGATGCTGACGGCCAAGAAGGCTTTTGAGGGCAAGAGTGCGGCGAGCTTGATTGCAGCCATCCTGTCTTCCGATCCGCCGGCGGTTTCGACCGTCCAGCCGCTCCCCAGCGCCTCCAGCCGATCTCAAGTCCTGGTATTGGATCGTGTCGTGCGGAAATGCTTGGCTAAGAGCCCGGACGACCGCTGGCAGACAGCGCAGGATCTGGGGAGCGAGTTGCGATGGCTCGCCGAGGCCGGCGTTTTACCGGGCCTGACGCCGGGCCCAGAGGCCCTTTCGGCGCCACCGCAGCGCCGCGAGCGCCTGGCCTGGGCCGTGGCGGCAGCGGCCACGATTGCCGCGCTGATTCTGGGAGTTCTCCGTTTGCTACAACCCTCTTCCGAAGCACGCCCGGCGCGCTTCTCTATTTCGCCCCTGGAGAAGACGAGCTTAGCCGGCTCCATCGCTGTTTCGCCCGACGGCAAACAGCTCGCATTCGTCACAGCCACGCCTGACGGAATCAGTTCTCTCTGGGTTCGGCCCTTCGATTCCTTGAACGCGCGCCTGCTACCGGGAACAGAGGGCGCCGTGTATCCCTTTTGGTCTCCGGACAGCCGCTTCCTGGGGTTCTTCGCTGAAGGCAAGCTCAAAAAGATTCGCGTGGAAGGCGGGCCTCCTCAAGTTCTGTGCGATTGCGTCTTTTACGCTCGCGGCGGCGCCTGGAGCCGTGACGGGGTGATCGTCTTTTCTTCCAATGACCGAGATCCGTTGTCTCGAATTTCGGATACCGGCGGCACACCCGCTTTGGTAACGAGCCTCGACCCATCTCGCCAGGAGAGCAGCCATCAATGGCCTCATTTTCTCCCGGACGGCCGCCACTTTCTGTACCTGGTGTGGAGCGCGCGGACGGATGCTCGTGGGATCTACGTTGGATCCCTCGACTCGAAAGAAACGAAACGCTTGATGGCTGCTGATTGGAGCGTGGCCTACGCCAGTGGCCCGGGTGAAGCCGGCTATCTTCTGTTTCTGCGGGGAAGAACACTGCTGGCCCAGGCTTTTGACACCAAGACCTTGCGAATGCCGGGCGAGCCTTTTCCCATTGCCGAAGACCTTTGGTATGACGAAACCACTGCCGGCCTCACATCGTTCTCAGCGTCAGAAAACGGCGTGCTGGCCTATCGCAGTGGCGGGATACGCGGCGCACACCTGGTTTGGTTCGATCGTGGGGGGAAATCGCTGGGGGCGGTTGGGCCGCCGGGCGCCTACCGGGACCCCTGGCTCTCGCCCGATGAACGGCGAGTTGTGGTCAGCCGCCTCGATCCCCAGGCGGGAACGCTGGACGTTTGGCTGTTTGAATCGGCCCGTGCCACCAGTTCCCGGCTCACCTCGCATCCCGGAAACGACGCTACTCCGCTGTGGTCGCCGGACGGAAGCCGGATCGTTTTTGCCTCTGACCGGGACGGGCCGCCGAACCTGTATGCAAAGGCTTCGAGCGGAGCCGGAAGCGAAGAGCCTCTCCTCCGATCGCCCGATTCCAAGTATCCGACCGACTGGTCCCGGGACGGGCGCTACATCGCGTATGCCAGTTTCGGTGCGAAGAAGAAATGGGAGCTCTGGATTTTACCGATGTTTGCGGATCGCAAGCCGTTCCCGTACCTGCAGACCGAGTTCGATCAATTCCAGGCCCAGTTCTCTCCCGACGGGCACTGGATCGCCTATGCGTCGAATGAGTCGAACCCCCGATATGACGTCTACGTGCAGCGGTTCCCTATATCCGGAGACAGATGGCAGATCTCGACCAACGGCGGAGCCCAACCACAATGGCGGCGCGATGGGAAAGAACTTTTCTACCTGGCGCCCGATCGCAAGCTCATGGCGGTTGAGGTGAAGGCCGGCTCTAACTTCGACACTGGTGTACCAAAACTCCTCTTTCAGACGCAGACCCCCGGTCGCATTAATGACGCCCGAAACTACTATGTCGTAAGCCGGGATGGGCAGCGCTTCCTTCTGAACACGGTTCTGGAAGAATCTACCTCCGCGCCCATCACCCTGGTGTTCAACTGGACAGCCGGGTTGAAGCGGTAGTTAGAGGATTTCGCGGGGATACGCATCGAGCGACCGCGCCGCCTCCGCGTAGCGGACCCCGCAGGTCTTCCCCCGGTAGCTGGCGAGTGATTCCTTCATCTGCTGGGCCGAATCCCGCGATCCCGGCTTGTAGGGCTCATTGCGCACCAGGGCCATGAACCGGCCCAGCCAGTCGATGGCGTGGTCCCACTCGCCGGTCACATCCACAAACGTGTCCGGCTCGAACCCAATGGTGTGCCGCGGTCCGTTATCGTAAGCATAGATCTGCCGGGGCGCCTGGACCGCCCGCTTCGCGAGCAGCGGGCTCGCGTGCCGCAGCGCGATCTCGCTCAACCGTGACGCCACCCCGTGATCCGCGTGCCGGTCATGCCGCCACAGCAGAAACGCGACATCCGGCTCCACCTCCGCCACCACTTCGGCCACCTTCTTCTTGTTCTCGGCCGTGACGTCAAAGCGCATCGACTGGAAATCGAGATACCGCATCTCGACCCCGTATTCCTTCGAGATCTCGACGGTGCCCCGCAGTAATTCCTTCTGCCGGTTCCCGATCGGCGCCCAGTTACTGTAATCCCCGATCATCGCCAGAATGACCACGCGGTGGTGCTTCCGAACGGCGCTCAGCAGGATGCCCGGGATCCCGAACACACAGTCATCGTAGTGCGCCCCCATCGCCAGCACCGTCTTCGCCATTCCGACCCCCAGTCATTTGGTGATTTTTTGACTTGGTGATTTGACCCCGCTTCGGGCGTCTGGTGGTTTTTCAATCACCAAATCGCTCTGCTTCTAAAGTTGGGCCATCCACACGTTCCCCGCCCGCTCATCGATCGTAATGACCATCTTGTCGCGCGCGATGTCGGTGGCCACCTGTCCGCTGCGGACGTAGATGGGCGAGCGGCGGGCGCTGTGGAAATGGTAGACCGGGAAGGGCGCCGCGAGCGGCTTCTTCGTCGCCGGATCCAGCCGTACAGCCCAGAGGCAGCGGGCCCCGTCACGTTGGGAGAGCACATAGAGCAGATTCCCGTCGGGCGAGAACCGCGGCACTACGTCCCAGGCTGATCCGTCGGTGATCTGGATCCATTCTGTGTGCGGAACCGGCTGGTGGCCCCGGAAGGACGCGACATAGACCCGCGTCCGGCCCGGGGCGATCTGGCCGTAGAACGCCACCCAGCGCCCGTCCCAGGAAAAGCTCGGCGCGGCCAGACCGTGCTCGGGATGCCGCAGGATTGGGGTTCTCTCCCCGGTCGCCGCGTCAATCAGGCCGAGCCCCGGCCCACCGCTCAGCAGGATGTTCTTCCCGTCCGGGGACCAGGGAAATGCGCCGCAAGCGTCACACACTTTCCGGGCCACCCCTCCCAGGGGCATCACAAAGACCGAGGCTTTCGGGCCTTCCTGGACCCGGTAGGCGACGGTAGCCCCGTCAAACGTGATCCGCGGATTGAACTCGTCAAGAGGCGTCGCGGTCAGCGCCGTTTCCCCGCCCGTCCCGAGGTCCTTCATCCACACGTCCCAGTTGCCCGATCGCCTTGAGCTGAACACGACCTTCTTGCCGTCCGGGGTGATGCTGGGCTGGATGTCAGGGGCGATGTCCTGGGTGAGCCGCTGCAGCTCGCCCGTCACCTTGGCCTGGTTGGGATTCAGGGGCAGGCTCCACAGGTCGACATTCTCGTTCACGCTGGAAAAAACGAGGCGGCCCGCGACCAGCGACGGATCGCCCTCCACGCCGGTGCCCGAGGTCAGCCGCTGCGGAGCACCGCTCACCTGGAAGGTTCGAGGGCTGATCGAAAGCTGCCACAGGTTGGTGCTGTCACCCAGGCGGGCGGGAAAGACAATCTGATCTCCGGTCCAGACGCCGGGATCTTCGGGCGCCAGCTTATGCCGCTCAAACAGCGCGTAAGCGCCCGTCGGGATGGCTTTGCCGGAGTCGACTGGCGTCACCCACCAGTCGTAGACTCCTTGCCGTCCGGTCACACCTTCGAACAGGAGATGCTTCCCGTCGGGCAACCAGACGGGATTCCGTACGCCGCGGAAATCCGGCTGGACGAGCCGCGGCGTGCCGCCGGTCGCGGCCACCACGAAGATCTGGCCGGGAGCGCCCCGCTGCGAAGCCGGCTCGCCCAGCCAGTAGGCGACCCAGTTGCCGTCGGGGGAGAAGCGTGGGCGGCGGCCCCGCTCGGCGATCTTCCGTTCGGTCCCGCCCAGCGTGGAGATCACATAGATCCCGCCCCCCTCGCGCTCGGAGCGAAACGCGATCTTGCTGCCGTCGGGCGAAAACGACGGCTCGTGGTCGTCGGAAGGGTTTCGGGTGAGCCGGTTCGGCTCGCCGCTCCCGAGTTGCTGCACCCAGATGTCGAGGTTGCCTTCCCCACTGCGGTCGGAGGCGTAGGCCACGAGGTTTCCCGCCGCCCAGTAGGTCGGCTCGGTGGTCAGCCCCGGATCCGAGGTCAGCCGCGTCAGCACCGGGCCCTGCCCGGTCTTCGGTCCCCCCGATCGAGCCAGCCACCAAGCCACTCCTGCGCTGGCGCCGATCAGTGCCAGGGCCGCTGCGGTGGCCAGCAGCACCCGTTGGCCTCTTCCCCTCTTCGCCTCTTCGCGCGCTTCGACCGTCCCGCTGTCGGCCTGCTCCTTCGCCTCCTCCAGCGCGATCTTCACGTCGTCCATGTGCTGGAAGCGCCGGTCGGAATCCTTGCGCAGGCACCGCGCCAGCACGGTGGCCAGTTCCCGCGGCAGATCCTCCACCGGCTTCGGCTCCTGGTGCAAAATGGCTGACAGCGTCGAAATCTTCGTCTCTCCGTGAAACGCCCGCCGGCCGGTGAGCATCTCGTAGAGCACCGAGCCGAAGGAAAAAATGTCGCTGCGGGCATTGACCTTCTTTCCCTCAGCCTGCTCGGGCGACATGTAGGCCACGGTCCCCACGATGGTCCCTTCCTCGGTCCGCGGCGCGTCACGCAGCGTGGCCGTCAGCCCGTTATCGCTCGACGCCGTCTCGGTCAGCTTGGCCAAGCCGAAATCCAGCACCTTCACCGATCCCTTTTCAGCGACCATGATGTTGGCGGGCTTGAGATCCCGGTGGACGATCCCCGCCCCGTGCGCCGCCGCCAGCGCGCCGGCGATCTCGATGGCGTATTTCAGCGTCTCGCCCAGCCGCAAGCCGCCCCGCCCGATCAGGTGGTCGAGGGTCTTGCCGGCCACATACTCCATGGCGATGTAGTCGACGCCGTCGGCCGTATCGATGTCGTAGATAGTGACAATATTCGGATGGTTCAACGCCGAAGCCGCCTTGGCCTCCTGCACGAAGCGCTTCTTCCGCTCGGGGTTGGCCACCGCCTCCGCCGGCAGCACCTTGATCGCCACCGTCCGGTCCAGGTGCGTATCGAGCGCGCGATACACCACCCCCATGCCTCCCTCACCCAGCTTATCGAGGATCTGGTAGTGCGCGACCGTCCGCCCGATCATGAACGCAACCATCATACAATAGATTCGTGCGCGCCCTCTTCCTGACGCTCATTGCGGTCTGCTGTCAGGCCGCTGAGGTCCGTTTCACCTCCGAGCTGTGGACCTCGATCGAGCCCCTCCACGCCCGGACCTTGCAGCATCCGTTCCTCAAGGGCCTGGCCGACGGCTCGCTGCCCCGCTCGCGCTTTCAGTTCTACCTCATCCAGGATGCCCACTACCTGCGCGCGTTCGCCCAAGCGCTGAGCGTGCTCGCCGCCAAGGCGCCCCGACAGGAGTGGGCGATCACGCTCGACCAGCACGCCGCCGACGCGCTGAAGGAAGAGCGCCGGATGCACGAGTCGATCCTGCGCTCCTTCGGCGTCTCCGCGGAGAGGATCGAGCAGGCTCCCATGGCCCCGGCCAACTACGCCTACACCAACCACTTGCTTGCCACCGCCTTCCGGCAGCCCTTCGCCCACGGCCTCGCCGCCGTGCTTCCCTGCTACTGGATCTACTGGGAGGTCGGCAAGGAGCTGAAGAAGAAAGGCTCGCAGAACCCCGACTACCAGCGGTGGATCGACCAATACTCAGGCGAGGAATACGGCAAGGCGGTCGAGCAGGTCTTACGAATGATGGACGCCGAGGCGGCGCGCCAGTCGCCCGAAGTGCGCCGGGCCCTGACCGAGCTGTTCCGCACCTCCGCCCGCTACGAGTGGATGTTCTGGGACATGGCCTGGCGCGAAGAGAAGTGGCAGCCATGAGCGACGACGAGCGCGCCCGCGAGCTCTGGGAAAATGGCGCCAAGCGCCTCGCCGAAGGCGAGGTCCAGGAGGCGGTGGAGCTGTTTGAGCAGAGCATCGCCGTCAAGCCCACCGCCGAAGGTCACACCTTCCGCGGCTGGGCCATCTCCTACCTGGGTCGGTTGGATGAGGCTATCGAGGAGTGCCACAAAGCGATCCGGCTCGACCCCGACTTCGGCAATCCGTACAACGACATCGGGGTCTACCTGATGCAGAAAGGGCAACTGGAGGAAGCCATCCCCTGGCTCGAGAAGGCCAAGCTCGCCCCCCGCTACGAGCCCCGCCACTACCCCTACGCCAACCTCGGCTCAATCCATGAGCGTAGGGGCCGCTGGGTGGAGGCGTTGCGGGAATACAAAGAGGCGCTCAAGCTGTACCCCGGCTACGAGGTCGCCCGCAAAGCCGTGGCCCGGCTGCGGGCGCAGATGAATTGAAGGGACACCAGATTCAATCCTCCGCCGTTACAGCAGCCGCGCCGCCTCGCGGCTGAAGAACCGCTTTACGTCCTCCCAGGAGACCGCGGCCAGCATGTCGGGCATCGGGTCTTTTTCCGCCTCTTCGAAATAGGCCAGCGATTTCAACACGTGGATCATGCTGTAGTTGGCCTGGGCAAATTTCTGCCGGAACAACTCAAGAAGCGCAGGCAATCCATGTTGCCTCGACACGGCGTACAGATCGATGAAATCCCGCCTGGCTCC
>JACQDI010000598.1 GCA_016201195.1 Acidobacteriota bacterium
CTTGCCTTGAACCGGAGCCGAAAATGGAAATTCCGGATGGGATAATGGTTTCAGCAGGGAGGTGAGACGTGCGGATTGTACTCCTCTATGTTGTCCTGGCTGTATGCGCTTTCGCCCAGCAAGCGTCCATTACATCACTGGTCGGCACGGTCACGGATCCGAACGGCGCAGCCATCCCGAGCGCATCGGTGCAGGCCGTCGAGGACGGCACGCAGCAGGGCTATTCGGGCACGACCAATGTGGAAGGATCATACGCCATACAGTTCGTGCGGATCGGGACGTATACGATCACGGCAACGGCGCCGGGTTTCGGCACAGTGGTGCACAAGAGCGTGCCGGTGCAGGTCAACCAGGTGGTGCGCACAAACTTTGAGTTGCCGGTGGGCCAGGTGAGCGAGAAGATTACGGTCACGGCCACCCCGCCGCCGATCGCCACCGATGAGGCTGGGCTCAGTGAGGTGTTGAGCCAAAAGGCGGTGGCTGAGATTCCGCTGAACGGGCGCGACGTCCTGCGGGAGGCGGCCTTGACGCCCGGGGTCATAACCGGTTTCAAGAGCCGAACCGGCTCCACCTCCTCCGGCGGCGAGGATTTCATCGGCGCGGGCGCGCGCGAGGTGCAAAACAGCATCTCCCTCGACGGCGTGAGCATCGTCTCCAACCTGGTCTCGACCACGACCTTGCGGCCCTCGGTGGACGCCGTAGCGGAGTTTCAGGTTCAGACCGGCACGTATTCGGCGCAGTATGGGACGTGGCTGGGCGTTCATTTGAACGTAATCACCAAGAGCGGCACGAACGAGTTTCACGGCGTTGCGTGGGAGTTTCTGCGTAACGACGCTTTGGACGCGCGCAATTTTTTCGCGTCCCCTACGGCCCGGAAGCCTCCGTTCCATCAGAACCAGTTCGGTGGCCAGTTCGGTGGGCCGGTGATCATCCCGAAGCTCTACAACGGCCGGAACAAGACGTTTTTCATGGTGGATTATGACGGACAGCGGCAGACGCAGACCCAGTCGTCGCTCGATACCGTGTTCCCGACTGCGTTTCGCACCGGAACTCTTTCGGCCATCCCGTCGCCGATCCGGAACCCGCTATCCTCGGGCGAGCCGTTTCCGAACAACGTGATTCCGGCGAGCCTACTTTCGCCCCAGGCTCAGAAGGCGCTCGGCTACATGCCGCTGCCGAGTGTGTCGGGGCTCTCCAATAACTACCTGGCGCAGGCCAGGGTCGGCAACACGACCGACCAAACGCTCGACCGAGTGGACCAGAATGTGGGCGACAAGACGCGGTTGTTTTTCCGCCTAGCGTACCAGAACACCTCGCTGCTGCAGGGATCGTCGAATCCGGTCAACGGCATCAACGTGCCGCTTTACGACCGCAACTACGCGGGCGGCTACACCCGTACGATCAGCGCTCGTGCGGTGAACGATCTGCGCTTCGGCTACGAAAAGAATCAGTACCAGTCGGTGAATTTCTTTACCAGCTCCAATCCGGACGCGGGGACGGCCCTGGGCATTCCCGGTTTCACGACAGATGCGAACAACCCGGGGATTCCCAGCTTTGCAATCACGGGCTATCTCGCCATCGGCGGCCAGAATATGGCCAGCAGCAACTGGATCCGGCCGAGCACCACCTTCCAATGGACGGACGTGCTCAACTACACGGCGGGCGCGCATAGCATCGCGACGGGCGCGGAGTTCTTCCGCCTCAGCCAGGGAGACCTGGGCAACAATTCACCCCGCGGCCTTTTCACCTTCACGGGGCAAATTTCCGGAAACGCGGCGGCCGATTTTCTTCTGGGCCTGCCGCTACAAGCGACCACCCCGGCCCCCACGAGTTTCATGGTCAAGGTGCGGCAGTGGCGCAACGCGTTCTTTGTCTCCGACAAGTGGACCGTCTCCCGAAAGCTGACGCTGACGCTCGGCCTGCGATACGAGCTGCCGACGGTCGCGCAGTCGCCGAATGGGACTGTCAACGTTCTCAATGCGGCCGGAACCGCGCTGATTCCGGCGAACGATCCTCCCTCGGTCCCGCTGCCCACAATGCCGCTGAGCGATCCGCAGCACAATGCCGTGGCGCCGCGTTTGGGCTTTGCCTACCGGGTGACGAAGGAGTGGGTGGTTCGGGGTGGATACGGCCTCTACTACAATGCCAACCAGTTGAACACGTATACCATCGGCGGCAATCCGCCGTTCGTCAATACGGCGATTTACACCTCGCAGCCGGCCAACCCAACGGTGACGCTGGCTAACCCGACTGCGGGGTCGCTCGTCGGGGCGTCGCCTACGCCCAACATCGTTACGTTGGGGCCCTACCTGCCCATGGCCCTGATGAACCAATGGAGCCTGGACGTGGCGCGTGGGCTGTGGAGCGGGGCGGGGCTGGATGTGCAGTATCTCGGCTCGCGCACGATTCACCTGGACCGGAGCTACCACAACAACACGCCGATTCCCGGCCCCGGGCCGATACAGTCACGGCGGCCCAATCAGCGCTGGGGCGTGATCCGGACCATTGCGAACGACGTGGTTGCGAACTACAACAGCCTGAACGTGGTGCTACGACAGCGCCTCAATCACGGTTTCTCGATGCTGTTGGGCTACACGTGGGCGCACACCATCGATGTGAACACGGACTCGAACAACGGCGGAAGCGTCATGGATCCCTACAACTGGAAGGGATCCTACGGGAACTCGAACTGGGATATCCGGCACCGCCTGATCGCGAGCTACTCCTACGAGTTGCCGTTCTTCAAGACAGCGAAGGGATGGGAGCGTTATGTGCTCGGCGGGTGGCAGATCAGCGGGGTCACGACCATACAGGGAGGCACGCCGATCTCTGTAACGACCAGCGGCGACCCCGCCAACACAGGAGCGCCGTCCGCGGAGCGACCCAATCTGATTGCGCCGGCGGCGGCCAACTGCGGCAGTGGTCGTTTGGTGGGCTGTATCTCCTCCGCCTCGTTCGCTGCGCCGGTGCAATTCACCTACGGCAACGCGGGCCGCAACATCGTGAAGGGGCCAGGTCTAGTGCAGGCAGATCTCTCCATGTTCAAGAGCTTTCCGCTAGGCACCGAACGCGCGAGACTGCAGTTTCGTCTCGAGGCGTTCAATGTCTTCAACACGCCGTCGTTCAGCAATCCAGCAGCGGTCTTTGGCACGGCGACGTTTGGCTCGATCGGTTCCACGCTGATTCCCAACCGCCAGGTTCAGGTGGCGGCGAAGATCCTCTTTTGAGATCAATACCACGGTACCGCATTCGAGTTCATCCGCAATGATGCTTTTGACGCACGCCGTTTTTTCAATCTTAATAAGGGGTAATAGGCTCTGAAATGTTTCATCCTAGACGCAAGACGCGCACCCAAAGACAGCAAGTCGTTTCACGTCACTTTGGAAGCGGGCCCGGCAGCACGAAAGTCATCATCGACGATCCGGCGGGGACGGCGATGTACTGTTTGCCGTCAAGCAGGTAGGTGATGGGCGGGGCGATCACCACGCCGCCGGTTTGAAACTTCCACAGAACCTTGCCGGTGCGGGCATCGAGGGCGAAGAAGTAGCCTTCGCGGTCCCCGGCGAACACCAGGCCGCCGGCGGTGGTGAGCAGGCCGCTGGTGGGCGGGGTCACCGTGTCGAAGCGCCACTTGGTGTCACCGGTGTTCGGGTCGACCCCGACGACCGCCCCCGTGGTCGGCTCGTTGGGAATCGGCCCGCCGGTCGAGCCAGTATAGAGCTGCCCTTCGCGGAACTCCTGTTGGGTCTTGTAGTAGATCTGGCAGCCCTC
>JACQDI010000599.1 GCA_016201195.1 Acidobacteriota bacterium
CCGCCCAAGCTTTGTTCAGGCAGAGACGGCGGACCTGGTCCGGATCCCGGTTCAGTACCCGGCAGATGAAGGTGAAGCTGTAGCAGGAATCCTGGTCGCTGATGATCCACCGCAAAGCGCCGGTGCGCCTGCCGATCGAATTGCTGGCGATGTCCTGGATGGCCTGCACCAGAACCGCGGTCGCCAGCCGGTAGATTCCTCGGTCTGACATCACTGTTGCGTCTCCTGTATTACCGGTTTCCGTCTCCAATCTAAGGCGAAACGTGGACGCGAACAATAGACCGGGTGGCTCATTTTAGTGAGTACCAGGGTACTGGGCGGGACGGATCAGGCCGGTTGGAACAAGATTTCAGAGCATCCAGGGAAAAGGGACAGCCGACTCAATGGAAAAACCGTAGAGCTTGCCGGGATCGGGCTGGCGGCGGGCCTGGTAGGCGCCCGGCCCGAGCAGCCCGTCGAACACGGCGGTGACGGCAGGCCGCAACAGGTGGTCGGTGGCGTCCGCATTGGGAGTTTCCAGGCGATCCTGGAAGCGAATATCGAGCGAGCCCGGCAGCAGGTGGACCCCGGCGGGAAACTCCGGCTCGGCCAGCAGGCGGCGCGACATCTCCGCGGCCGCCCGCAGCACCGCGCGCAGGCGATCCTCGTTCGAGCCGTCCAGACCCTGCTTGCGGCTGTAAAGGACCCCCGGAGCAGGCGCGCTCAAGTCAAAGCTGAAATTGCAAACGTGGCCGATCAGGACGATGCCGGGCCCGCGGGGCATGTGCGCGTAGTCCGCCAAATCCACCCAGCGGGCCGGATCGGCGGCGTCGGTGCGCCAGCGGCTGAAAATCGAAAGAAACGGATCCAGGTTGAGTGTTGGAGGTGCGTCGGTGAAGAGCTTGACGGCGATCTTTTGAACGTCGATGGCGGTCGCCGTCATACCTTTGCGCCGGCCATGCGGCTGTACACGGTCTGCGCCATTTCGATGAACAGGGTCGTCTCCTCCAGCCGGCGGCGGGTCCGCTCTGCTCCCAGGCCCCGGCTGCCTTCCTGAGCGGCCCGGAGAAAGTTCTCAGCAAAGGTGGCGTAGAACTCGCCCGTGTCGTAGAACAACTCGCGAAACTTCTCGACCGTGTTGTAGTTGTCGGAAAGCAGCAGCCCGCGCTGGAACAGCAGAGCGTCGGCGGCCTTGATCTGCGCAGCGAAGGCCTTTTCCGCCGCTTCGTCGTAACGGCCTTCGTCGAAGGCGAGGGTTGCCTCGAAGGTCAGCCGGTCCCCGTCCTCGAGCATAAACTCGGACTGATCTACCACCGCGCCCGCGCACTCGCCGGTGCCGACCTCGTGGTGGAACTCCCAGGGCTGGCGGTTGTCCTTGTAAAACTCCGGATTCTCTTCATACGAGGGCAGGACGGCCAGTTCTTGCAACTCTTTCTTGATGCGCGCCTTGCCCAGCCGGCGCATGAATTCGGAAAACCGTTCCGAGCCCGTCCGCCCCTGGGTGTAAAGGTCGGTGAGTTTCTTGATCACCACCGGAGCGTTCTGCGCCGGCACCTTGGCCACAGCCAGGCCGTACGCGGAGGCGTTGCCGGCCGCCTCGCCGCCCAGCAATACCTGAAACACCGGCGCCACGTGGCTGCCCTTACGCTGCACCGAGCCGAAGAACCCGATGTCGGCGATGTGGTGCTGGCCACAGGAGTTGAAGCAGCCGCTGATCTTCACCTTCAGGTCCTGGCGGTCGGCCAAGTCCCCCAACCCGTTGTGAAACTTTTGGTGCAGCAGCGCGGCCAGCCCGCGCGAGGAGGCGATGCCCAGCTTGCAGGAATCGGTCCCCGGGCAGGCGGTGATGTCGGCCAGGCTGCCCCCGCCGAAGGAATCGGTCCCCGGGCAGGCGGTGATGTCGGCCAGGCTGCCCCCGCCGATCTGGGCGAGGTCCAGTTCGCGCAGCCCGTCATAGAACGCCGGCAGCTCGCCGGTCGGCGCCCAGCGCACCAGGAGGTTCTGGGGAACGGTGGTGCGGACTGTGTCGCGTACATACTGCCGGCACAGCCTTGCCAAGCCACGCATCTGGTCGGAGCTGATGTCGCCCAGCGGCAGGAACACGGTGACCATCGAATAGCCCGGCTGGCGCTGGGGCCGGGTATTGATGCGCACCCAGCGGGCGAACTCCGGGCTGTGCCCGTTGGTTTCCAGCTCCGAAGGCGGCCGCAGCGGCTGCTCCCGAAAGGTTTCAGCCTCGGCCAGGTAACCCGTCCAGCGCGGATCGACCGGCAGCTTCTCCCGCTCTTCTTTCACCAGCCGGATGAACTCCTCGATGCCCAACTGCGCCACCAGAAACTTCATGCGCGCCTTGCCGCGGTTTTTCTTCTCACCCAGCCGGGCGAACACGCGGGCGATGGCCTGGGCCATAGGCAGCATCTCGGCCGCCGGAACAAATTCGCTGTAGAGCTTGGCTTGGTGCGGCAACGGTCCCAAGCCGCCGCCCACATAGACCTTGAATCCGCGCTCCCCGTTCTGAATTTTGGCGATGGCGCCGATGTCGTGCATCAGCGCCAGGCCGCACTCCTGATCCTCGCAACCCGAGAAGGCGATCTTGAACTTGCGGCCGAAGTTCTGGCCGTCCGGGTGTCGCAGCAGGAAATAGGCCATGGCCTGCGCGTAGGGCGTGGTGTCAAAGGCCTCCCCCGAGCAGATGCCCGACTGCGGGCAGGCGCAGACGTTGCGCACTACGTTCCCGCAGGCCTCGCGCGTAGTGATTCCCACCTCGGCCAGCCGCCGCATCAGGTTGGGCGTGTCGTTGATGTCCACAAAGTGGAGCTGGATGTCCTGGCGCGTAGTGATGTGGCACACCGCGTCCGCGTATTCCTCGGCAAGGTCCGCGAGGCGCTCCATCTGGCGCGTGGTCAGCATGCCCAGGGGGATCTTGATGCGCTGCATCTGTACCCCCACCTGGCGCTGCCCGTAGACGCCGTGGCGCAGCCGAAACTCCAAAAACACTTTTTCCGGCATAAGGCCTTGCTGCACCCGGCGCAGCTCGGTCTCGTAGACGTCGAGTTCCTGTCTCACCTCCGGGGGGAGGTGAGCCCAGCGATCAGTTTCGACCAAAGGAAGGGTCGCCATAACGGACTCCCAGGGATCACCCTATTCTAGATAGATATTATAGACTATGGGACGCTCCAGGGCCTAAATATTTTTGGGCCCGGCGGCCCATTTCCTTACTATAATGTAAGATGAGTAGGTTCAACATGTTAAAGGCAAAGGTTTCGTCCAAGGGCCAGATCACGCTCCCCAAGCCGGTGCGCGAGCAGTTGGGCATCGTCGAGGGGGAGGAGCTGGAGGTCCAAGTCCACGACGGGCAGATTCAACTGCAGAAGATCACTTCCCGTTGGCGCCGCTGGGCTGGCGCTTTGGCCGGTACAGATATTCTGCGCGAACTTGAGCGGGAGCACAGGGAGGAGATCGAGCGGGATGAAGCTCGAACCCGGAAACCGTAAGGTGCTAGATGCCTGGGCGGTGATGGCCTGGATCAAGGACGAAGAGCCAGCCGCGAGCCGCGTGCAGGCGCTCGTGGAGGCGGCGGAAGCTCGCGGCCTCGAACTGCTTATCAGTATGGTCAATCTGGGGGAGGTCTACTATCT
>JACQDI010000615.1 GCA_016201195.1 Acidobacteriota bacterium
GCCGTGCAAAAACTCTGCCGCGACCCGCGCTACCTCGGCGCCCGCCCCGGCTGCCTGGCGGTGCTCCATACCTGGACGCGGGCCATGCTCTACCATCCCGTCTCTCCTTGCGTAAGAGACGGCGGGTCGGGACCTTTCTCCGATGATGGAGCCTCGGCGGTGACCTCGATTTCCAGCGTTTGCGTGCCCGACGGATTGCTGACGTATAGCTTGTACTTTTTGGCCTCGCAATCGTACGCCGCGCTGGCCTTGAATTGAATCTGGGTGCCGTCGGCGTTTGGCGCGACGCCGGAAATGGTCAGCTTGGGTCCCGCTCCCGCTTCCACCGAAACCCCCGCGCCGCGCAACGCATTGCCCGTGAGTGTGAAATCTTTGTTGGTGGTTCCCTGCGCGATCTTGAGTTCGCTCGACGGCTGAACCACCGGTGGCGGGCTAACAATCGGCTGCGGGGTCGAGACGACCCGCACCCGATTCAAGTACTCGATCTTGCGGCCGACCACCACCAGCGTCCCCAGTCTGCGCATGACCATTTCCGGATCGAAATCGTTGGCGTAGGGGAGCCTCGCGTCTTTCTTTGGCGTCTCGGGCTTCCAATCGCAACTGCGGGCCTTTTTCCTCTTCCTGCATTCGGCCAATTCACGGCTGATAAACACCAATACCCGCTGCGAAATGTTGTTGGGAATGATTACGCTGTCGCGCAACGTTCGGGTGTCGAGCCCGATAAGCTGGCGCACGGTCTTGTCCGGATAAACCAGCTCGAAGCCTTTTTCGAAGGGGTTACTGAACAGCCCGACGGCTCCCTTCCACGTGCTGGACGCTCCCGCCGCCTTGAAGAACACCCCGGCCCCAGTCAGGATCGGACCCAGCCCAGTAATCGTATTCACCACAAGGGCGCGGGCCCCGACCTGCTGTTCTCGCTCCAGAGTGCTCCGCCCGACGTTGTAGGAATCCGTGGGGACCGGCGCATCGAGCTTGTGCTCCACAGGGGGTTCAAAACCGATACTAGCGATCTGCAAATCGTACCCCGTGTTGTTTCCGATAACGGCCTCGACAGCGAAATAGCGTTTCGTGAAGGCGCGTCCGAAACTGTCGGATGTCGCGCGGCGCGGCAAGACCTTCCAGAAAATATCGGCCTGCTCCTCGAGGCCCGGCGGAATGGGTCCCCGATCGACCGAAGAAACGTACAGGGTCAGCGCCTCAAAGCTGCTTTTCTTCCCGTCCGCAGTCACTGTTACCAGCGGCACATTTAAGTCACCGAGCGGCGCATCATCCAAGACCGAGAGTTTGAAGCGCAAGAAGCAGCCGTCCCCTCCCTCCGCGTTCTCCGCCTTGAAGCCGCTCACCTTGTCAAGGTCTACCTGGACTCCATGGAGGGGGCCGGGAGCCTGGCAGTCGCCGCGCGGCCGGATGACCACGTTGTAGTCTTTGCCCCGGACCACGGTCTTCGGGCTGATCGTGTATTTCGGGTTCTCTTTCGGCCGCGGGTCGTCGGCGCGCAGCGCCAGAACCAGCGATAGACCAGCGCAGAGCCCCCAAAACGCCGGGCCCACGGCGAGGCCGCGCCTCCGCGTGGTAACAGCGCCAGAGAGTGGCGTCGAATCACTCAGCCCGTCGATCCCTGGGTCATATTCCTTAAAGTAGCCCAGCATCAAACCACCTCGTGGTGGGCCGAGCAAACGGCCCGCTTTGCCACTTAGTGTTCGCAAAGTCTCGTCCGTTTCAGGCCGGCGCAGGAATATTTTGGTGGAAAGGTTGGAATTAGCGGAAATACTCTTAGACGATCTCTTGGCCTCTACGAATACTCCGACAACACCGGCTTGTACCGCTCCATCAGCGACCTCAGCTCGTTTTCTTCCTCCGGCCGGATCCAGGTAAGCGGCGGGCGAACCGGGCCGGCGGGCATGCCTAATATCTGCATGCAGGCCTTCATGACGCTCACCTCGTAGCCACGCTTGCGCGAGCGGATGTTGTAGAGCGGGATCACATAGTTGGTCATGAGCCGGTGCAGGCTCGCCATGTCGAGTGCCGAGGCCCGCTCGTGCAGTTGCAGCGAGAGGCGCGGGGCGATGGCGGAAATCGACGAGGTGTAAGTACGGATACCCAGTGAGTAGTAGCCGGGGACCATGTCGTCGCCGATGCCGCCGATCCACTCCAGGCGATCGCCCACCCGGTTCTTGATCCGTTGCAGCGCGCGGAGGTCGCCTTGGCCGTCCTTGAGCGCCACCAGGTTGGGGATCCTCGCCGCCAGCCGCTCCACCATGGCCGAAGTCAGGTTCACCCAATCGCGGCTGTAAATGAGGTGGCCGAGCGGGGTAGCGGCGGCGATGGTCGCGTAATAGTCGAGGAGGCCGTCGTCGTGAGCATTGATGTAGTAGGACGGCAGCATCAGGATGCCGGAGGCCCCGGCGGCCTGCGATTGCCGGGCCAGTTCGGCGGCGAGGTGCGGGTTGACGCCCACCCCGGCGATCACCGGGATTCTGCCCGCGGCCTCGACCGTGGTCTGGACCACCGCGTGGTGCTCGGCCGGCGTCAGCGAATAAACTTCTCCGGTGCCCCCGGCGGCCACCAGCGCGCACATCGGGTGCTTCGCCATGAACTGCACGTTGCGGCGCAGCCCTTCCGCGTCCAGAGAGAGATCCTTGTGAAACGGCGTGACCGGGAAACCGATCACGCCGTGAAGTTTGCTTTTCAGTTCTTGTGGTTCCATAGTCATTCGATTTTGAGTGGGGCGAGCATGGCCTGGGGGCTGGTGGCGGCGCCGACCTGCACTGGCATGCTCACAAAATGCAGCCAAAACGTCAGGATCTTCGGACCGCCGCCGCGGACCTCGCGCCAGATCTGCAGCCGCCCGCCGGCCGTGGCCTCGATGCGGTCCTGCCGCTCGCCAAAGCCGGCCACCGCCACCGCCGTGCAGTGCTCCCGGTCCATCACGTGGGCCCAGCCCTCGGCCGGGCCGGCCTGGCCGGTCACGTACGGGTCTGGCCCTAGCAATACCTGCCAGGACTGCGGCCCGCCAATCAGCGCCGCCCTCTGCCCGGCCCGCAGCGCGGCGTAGACCATCGATCCGCCGCCGAAATCGACCAAGGCCAGCTCTCCCTGAATGTTCAGGTTCAAGTCCACGCCCAGGCCGATGATGAGCGCCTCGGCGTCTTCGACCGTCCAGGTCGTCTTCACCCAGGATTTCGACCGTGGGAACTCCATCCGCACCCGCGACTCGACACTGCGGCTGCTGCGCAGGGCCTCGGTCGAGGAGAACTCCAGGGTAGTGGCCAGCGGTCCCTGTTTCACCACCCGCGCTTGCGTCGGCGTTCCCCAGGGACCGAGGCCACCCACGCGGAAAAGCATGTCGTCGCGGTAGCGCAGCAGCAGGCCCTGAGAGCCGGGCTTCAGGTAGTCCCACTTCGACGCGCAAACCGAGCTCAGCAGACCCAGCAGATCCCGCGGCACAGCGAACTGGAGCGACGGCGTGTACGCCACCACCAACTGGCTGCTCTCTTCCTTGACCACGCGGTCCTCCGGCCCGGCGGGCGCGGCTTCCAGTTGATACTCGCGCTGCTCGTTTGGGCCCAGGCTGACGTTGAAGTCGATCTCGTCACCGCGGCACTGCGCCGGCACCGGCTTGCCATGGTCGAGCAGACGAAACGCGCCCGGAGCCGGCAGCTTGGCCGTCACCGGATAGCCGAAGCGCCGGATCCCCGCCGTTTCCTTCACGCGAAGCACCTGCGCCACGAGGGGCGCGGCCAGCGCGAGAAACAGGACCAGCGCCTCCCTCACTGCAGCTCCAGGGTCACCACTGTATCCAGCGGATCGCGGCCCGCGAGCGGAACCTTCAGCAGCACGCCCAGGTTGGTTTCCCCGTACTCGACCTTCGCGCCGTTTACGAGTGCGGCTCGGGTGATCTTCCCCGGCAGCTTGGGCAGCGCGAGCACCTCATCCTCGAGCTTCAGCAGGTGGACGTAAACCTTCTTGCCCTTCTGCGTCGTGACGCCCCAATCCCGCGGCGCGACCGGCCCCTGCCGCGTGCCGTAGATGCTTTCGCCGTTCGCCCTCAACCACCCGCCGATCTCGCGCAGCCGCTCCGAGAATTCGGGCTGGATGGTCCCATCCGGCCGCGGGCCCACGTTGAGCAGGAAATTCGCGTTGTGCCCGGCCGCCCGCACCAGGTAATGCACCAGCTCGCGCGTGCTCTTGTATTGCTGGTCGTTCTGGTTGTAGCCCCAGGCCTTGTTGATGGTCTCGCAGGTTTCGAGCGGCAGCTTGCCGACCTGCGCGTCCTTGTTGAACTCAGCCGTCTTGCCGCCCGGGAGATCCTTCTCGAACATCTGGAAATCCTCGCCCTCGAACGGTAGCCGGTGGTGATTGTTGCCGATGAGCGCCGCCGGCTGCAGGTCGTGGATCAGCTTGTAGGTCTTCTCCAGGCGCCAGTCGGCGGTAGGTTTGTCCCACCAGCCGTCGAACCAGATGCCGCCGATCTCCCCGTAGTTGGTGAGCAGCTCGCGGATCTCGCCGTCCATGAAATCCAGATACCGGTACCACTCGCCCGACTCCGGCCGGCCCGTGTTGCGCCCGGTGCGCCCGCGCGGGTAGTAATCGGGATGGTGCCAGTCCAAGTGGGAGTGGTAGAAGAACAGCTTGATCCCCTGCTTGTGGCACTCGTCGGCCAGCATCTTGAGGACGTCTTTCTTGTAGGGCGTGCGGTCCACGATGTCCCAGTCCGTGAGCTTCGAGTCGAACATGGCGAAGCCGTCGTGGTGCTTGCTGGTAATGGTGATGTACCGCATCCCGGCCGCCTTCACCAGGGAGACCCACTCGGCGGCATCGAACTTGGTCGGGTTGAACTGCGGGGGCAGCTTCTCATATTCCTCGACGGGGATCTTGCGGTTGTTCATGACCCACTCGCCGTCGCCGAGCACGCTGTAGACACCCCAGTGGATGAACAAGCCGAATCTCGCGTCCTGAAACCACTGCCGGGCGGCCAGGTTGGCCGCAGCGGGCCTGTACTCCGCGGCCGCCGGCAGGACCGCCAAAAGACTCGACAGGAGCAAACAACCGGTTTTCATGTCACGTAATCCTCGTTTCAAGTGTCAAAAAAGGATAGCAAACGTTGTGCGCAGGAGTAAAATTGCGCTATATTAAAACAATCGGAGGGCTAACGATGCTCAAGGGCTTGGTTCTGGGGCTTGCGGTCGCAGTTGCAGCGGTGGCCGCCACCGACACTCCAACGGTGACTTTCAGCAAGGATGTAGCGCCGATCTTGCAGAAGAATTGCCAGGGATGCCATCGGCCGGGTGAACCCGCCCCGATGTCCCTGCTGAGCTATCAAGAAGCCCGTCCGTGGGCCAAGGCGATGAAAGAGGCGCTGCTGCTGAAGCGCATGCCGCCGTGGTTCGCCGATCCGCACTCCGGCAAGAAGTTCGCCAATGACCGCTCGCTCTCGCAAACCGAGATCGAGACGCTGGTCGCCTGGGCTGACACCGGGGCCAAGGAAGGCAACCCCAAGGACCTCCCGCCGCCCAGGCAGTTCATCGAGGGCTGGAACATCGGCAAACCGGACGCCGTATTCGAGATGCC
>JACQDI010000032.1 GCA_016201195.1 Acidobacteriota bacterium
CACGTTGCGGGGATTCTTGAAGTGGTCCAGGAGTTTTTCGCTGTACATGTGCTTCAATGACATCGAATGACGGCGCGAGACTATTTTCCCATGATTCGGGAGCGGCGCCAGGAGTTGAGCTTCCACTCCCTGTTCCTGTTCGTTGTCGCGGACAGCTCTAAGTTTTCAGCGCGCGTGCAGCTCCTCCACATCCCGTGGATGTTCGGGAAGCAGCGGATGGAACAGCCCGCATGACCACTGTCACCGCCGCCGTGATCGAGCGGGACGGCCGGTTGCTCGTTTGCCGCCGCCGCACCGATCAATCCCATCCCCTGAAGTGGGAGTTCCCGGGGGGAAAAGTGGAGCCGGGGGAGGACCCCGTCGCCGCGCTCAGCCGGGAGCTCCAGGAGGAGCTGGGTATTACCGCCGAGGGGGCGGAGGAAATCACCCGCTTCCCCTACCAGTATCCGGGCCGGCCGCCTATCCTGCTGATCTTCTTCCGCGTGTCTTCTTATTCCGGCGCGACCGAGAACCGCATCTTCGACGAGATCCAATGGGTCGCGCCTCAACAGTTGCCGCAGCTTGACTTCCTCGAAGCCGACATCGATTTCGTTCGCCGATTGGCTCACGCCAAGTAGGGTCGGGTTAACATGGAGTTGGACTAAACCGCTGCGCGGTAAACGACCTCCAAGACACCAGTCTAGGTCGTAGGTAGACGAAGTTTCCTCTTCCGATCTGCTGTCCTTACCTTTCCTTCTCTGAAAAGCTCCGACTGCGAGTATGGAGTGGCTGCTCAGCAGCACATTCCATTTCACAAAGGAGCTTCCCATGACAGCCCTTCGTCAACGCATGACCGAAGACATGCAGGTGCGGAACCTGTCGCCGCGTACGCAGGAGTCCTACTTGCTGCAGGCGTCCCTGTTCGCCCGCCACTTCCACCAGTCGCCGGCGGTGCTCGGCCCCGAGGAGATTCGCGCCTACCAGCTCTACCTGATCAACGAAAAGAAGCTGGCCACCAGTTCCATCCTGCTGGCGGTGGCTGCCCTTCGCTTCCTGTACCAAGTCACCCTGAAAAAGGACTGGAGGATCTGGGAGGTGATCCCCGCCCCCAGGAAACCACAGAAACTGCCAGTGGTTCTGAGCCCGGAGCAAGTCGTCCATTTTCTGGGGTGCGTGCCGGACGTCAAGCACACCGCCATCCTGACTACTTGCTACGCCGCCGGCCTGCGGATTTCCGAAGCCGTCCGCCTGAAACCCGGCGACATCGACAGCCAGCGGATGGTCATCCGTGTGGAACTGGGTAAGCCGCAGAAGGACCGCTACGTCATGCTCTCCGCCCAACTGCTTCAGACCCTACGGGGCTACTGGCGGGTGGCGCGCCCGAAACAGTGGCTGTTTCCCGGAAAGCTCCCGGGAAGGCCTCTGAGCACCGACGCGGTAGAGAAGGCTTGCCGGGAGGCCCGGCGCCGGAGCGGCATCGCCAAGCCCGTTACCCCACATTCGTTACGACACGCTTTCGCCGTTCACTTGCTCGAATCCGGCACCGACATCCGCACCATTCAACTGCTCCTGGGCCACCGCAGCTTGGCTACCACGGCCCGGTATCTGCGGATCTCCACCAGCAAGGTGTGCTCCACCACCAGCCCCCTGGACCTGCTGCCTCGTCCGGTTTCGGCTGCAGCGAAACCAGCCACGCTCACACCGTCCTGAGCGGCGGCGATGGACCGTCCGAAGCGGGAAGTGGCGGAGGTGTTCCGCCGCTATGGCCCAGCCTATCGCCAACAGCATGGCGCTTCGTTGTCCACCGCGCAACGGCGCGTCATGACAGCGATCGAGGTTTGCCGCACCGCTGGTCTGGGCGGCCACCTGGAGCAGTGCAATCGCTGCGGCCATGAGCGCCCCTGTTACAACTCCTGCCGCAATCGCCACTGTCCCAAGTGCCAGTCCCTGGCCCGTGCCCACTGGCTCCAGGACCGTCAATCCGAGCTTCTCGACACTCCCTACTTCCACGTGGTGTTCACCCTGCCGGAACCGATTCGGGCCGTCGCCTACCAGAACAAGAAGGTGGTCTACAGCCTTCTGTTCCGGGCGGCGGCCGAAACTCTGCTCACCATCGCCCGCGATCCCAAACACCTGGGCGCCGAGATCGGATTCTTCGCCGTGCTCCATACCTGGGGGCAGAACTTGTTGCATCATCCTCACCTGCATTGCGTGGTCACCGGCGGCGGGCTGTCGCCCGATGGCCGCCGCTGGATCCGGTGCCGTGCGGGGTTCTTCTTGCCCGTCCGCGTGCTGCGCCGCCTGTTCCGCCGGTTGTTGCTGCAATATCTCCAGGAGGCTTATGAGGCCGGCCAACTGCAGTTCTTCTCCTCGCTGGAGTCGCTCAGAGAGCGGTGCTGCTGGCGTCGCTATCTGGCGGCGGCACGCCAGACCGAATGGTGGGTTTACTCCAAGGCGCCCTTCGGCGGACCCCAACAAGTGCTCCAGTACGTGGGACGCTACACCCACCGCGTGGCCATCTCGAACCATCGTCTGCTGGACATCGAAGGCGGCCAAGTCTGCTTCCGGTGGAAGGACTATCGCCAGGGCCACCAGCAGAAGACGATGACCCTGGCCGCCGAGGAGTTTATCCGGCGATTCCTGCTCCACGTGCTGCCCGACAGGTTCCAGCGCATCCGCTACTACGGCTTGCTGGGCAACCGCTACCGCCAGCGGAAGCTGGCCCTTTGTCGCCAACTGCTGCGGATGCCACAGCCCCAGACCTCAGCGGCAGAGGTCTGCCGGGACTACCGTGACCTCTACCAGCAGCTCACCGGAAATTCTCTGTGGCAATGCCCGATCTGTCACCAGGGTCGCATGCTGACCGTGGGGATTATGGCCAGGATCGACCGACCACCGGCCATTACCGACAGCTCATGACTGCCCCAGCCGAGCGTCCCTCGATGCGCCCACAGGCTCGGCTGGACCGAGTCAGAGCAATCGTGTTGCCGCAGGGTGTGGTAGACAGTCCGGCCAGCCCTGGGATCACCTGGGTTGATACCGCAGGGTCCACTCCCAGACTGCGGCCGTGGCCGGCAAGCGCACCGTCGCCCTTTTTTCCCACCGCCTGCCCTGCTCCCGGGAACTCAACAAAGAGATACAATACCCATAGTTGGCGTAGGGCGGTTTAGTCCAACTGATTTTTAGCTCACCGGTTGCGGCCTGAAGCTTCTTGCTGCCCCTGTACCTCCAACTGCCGCAACCGGCGGGCTAAAAATCCTCTGCGGAAACGCATAGTTGGTGGAGTTAGCCTTCTGGAGCAGGCAAGGCAGGCGTTGCGTAATGTTCAAGCGGCTACTGAGGCCGTGGGCGGCACCTTAAAGGATATCGTTGCTCTACGGATTTACATTGTCAATTATGAGGCCGAGAGCGCAGAAGCGGTGGGAAGCGCGCTAAGAGAATTCTTTTCTCAAGGGAATCCGCCAGCAAGTACCTGGATCGGCGTCTCGACCTTGGCAGTTCCAGATTTTCTGATCGAGATTGAAGCGACGGCGGTCTTGGACTGAGCAATGCGGCCTCACACGCGGTTGGAGCGGGCCGCTGGAAAACGCGGCCGCTCAACCGCTAACCGTTAGCCGGACATGGTGGCGCGAATATGGGGAAGCGAGTCGTGAGTCAGGTTGCATGGGAACTTGCGCACTCCGTCGAGACAGAGGCGACTCCGGCCTTTGCCTGGGCCTATTTGACGAACGTGGCAAACTGGAACGACCCGCCGGCCGGGTGCGAACTGGATGGGCCGTGCGCGGCCGGGTCGTGCGGAACCACTCGGATGCCCGGACAGGAGTCGCGGCGTTGGCAAATCCGGGAAGTCAGCCCGATGCAGTCGTACACAATTGAGGCGTCGCTGGATCGAGCAGCGATGGCCTTCGAGTGGCGATTCGAGGGGCTCGCTGACGGGCGGACGCGGCTCACGCAGCGCATTGTGCTCGAAGGCGAGAACGCCGCAGCATATCTCGAGCAGGTTCAGGCGGGGTTCACGTCAAGTCTTCCGGCGGGAATGAACAAGATCGCAGCGACAATGGCGCGGACCGAGGCTCGCGGCAGCGGTGCTGGCTAACCGGGCGCTGCCGCCGGCGGGCCTATGGGCCATCCACAAATGCAGAAACTCCAGGGGTAAGCCGGAGGCTTACCGCACAGGTGAGCCAATGTTAAACTGGCTGGACGGTGATCGAACACGTTGGCATCTCCGACGTCGGCTGCGTG
>JACQDI010000616.1 GCA_016201195.1 Acidobacteriota bacterium
GGCCGCGGCGCAGACGATGAGTATCGAGGAGTACCAGCCGCGCTCGACGCTGGTGACGCCGCAACATCCCAAGCCTCGAGCCAAGTATCCCTTCATTGACGTGCATGGGCACCCGCGCCGGACCTCGGTGGATCGCCTGCTCTCGGAGATGGACCAGCTCAACCTGCGGACCATGATCGTGCTCGACGGGCGCAGCGGAGAAGGGCTGAAGGAGAACGTGGCGAGGTTCAAGGGGCGCGATCCGAACCGATTCGCGGTGTTCGCCAACCTGAACTTCAGTGGAATCAACGATCCCGATTACGGGAAGAAGGCCGCGGCGCAGCTCGAAGAAGACGTCAAGAACGGCGCGGCGGGGCTCAAAATCTACAAAGAATTCGGGATGGATCTGAAGTATCGCGACGGGCGGCGGGTGCCGGTGGACGACCCGATTCTCGACCTGGTGTGGGAGACCTGCGCGCGGCTGAGAATCCCTGTGCTGATACACACGGGCGAGCCGTGGTCCTTTTTCCAGCCGATCGACAAATACAATGAACGCTGGCTGGAGCTGAAAGAGCACCCCGGCCGGGCCCGGCCCCCGAACCGGTACCCTACCTGGGAGGCCTTGATGGCCGAGCGGGACCGGCTGTTCGCCAAGCATCCGAAGACGATTTTCATCGCCGCTCACCTGGCGTGGCTGGGCAACAACCTGGCCGAACTGGGAAAGCTGCTGGACCGGCTGCCCAACGTCTACACCGAATGCGGGGCAGTGCTCTATGATTTCGGCCGGCAGCCATTCACCGCTCACGACTGGCTGATCCAACACCAGGACCGCGTGCTGTTCGGCAAGGACATGTACGTGGCGAGCGAATATCCCACCTACTTCCGTGTGTTCGAGACCCGCGATGAGTACTTCGACTACTACCGCAAGTATCACGCCTTCTGGCAGATGTACGGCCTGGGGCTGCCCGACGAAGTCCTGAAGAAGATCTACTATAAGAACGCGCTGAAGATCATTCCCAGCTTGAATTCGGCGCAGTTTCCGAAGTAGCACCAGAGCTTTTCACACTGGACTCCTCCGGCAAGGCCCCCGGCGCGATCCTGAACCAAGACTTCAGCGTGAATTCAGCCGGCAATCCGGCGGATAGGGATCGGTGATCCTTCTTTTTGGGACTGGCGAGGGTCAGACCGACCCTGCAGGAGTGGACGGGAAGCTTGTCGCCGATCCCCTGCCCAAACCAAGGTTTCCGGTGCGCGTAAGCATTGGCGGTGTCCCGGCTGACGTCTTGTATGCTGGCGGGGCACCTGGGCTTGTCGCGGGCGTCATACAAGTCAACGCACGGGTTCCATCGAACGCTCCCTCGGGTGGCGCCGTGCCGATTGTTCTCAGCGTGGGCGGTGTTGTAAGCAGCCAGCAAGGTGTAACGGTGGCTCTCCGATAAGACTTTCGCTGCCCTTACGAAGTTGGGGAGCCATTGAAGCCTAGAGAAGGCGTAATGCACTGAGGTCGCCTGCGCAAACTGACTGCCGCAGCTTCGATTCGACACCGAAGAAGAAAGCGAATGTCTTCGCCGTTCGCAAGGCGGCATCCCAAAAGGCGCATAGCGCCACCCCGGCCTCCTTGTGAAGCCAAATCTGGAACGAATGTTTTATCATAAGACACCCAAGGTGGACTTGTCCCCAAAATTGAGACAAACAGTTAAGACTCAAAATCCACCGAATGGAGAATAGAGTCATGGGATTGTCTCGACGGAATTTCACACCAGAGTTCAAGCTGGCGGCGGTCCAGCGGCTGGAGACGGGGGGTTCGGTGGCGGAAGTGGCCCGAGCCTTGGAAGTGAACCCGAATGTGCTGCACCGCTGGCGGCTGGAGGTCCGGCAGGGGCCTGGGAACAGCTTTCCGGGCCTGGGGAAGCAACGCTGGGAACAGAGCCACGTGGCGGAGTTGGAGCTCAAGATTGGCCAGCAGGCTCTGGAGATCGATTTTTAAAAAAAGTGCTTGCAACGCATCGAGGAGCAGCGGATGCTGCAGGCATTGACTGGGAAGCGGCTATCTGTCGGCAGATTCGGCAGATTCAGGAACAGGCCGAAGGGGGTGGCCAGATGACGGTGGAGAGGATGACGGAGCTGGCCGGCATCAGCCGGTCCAGCTTTTACCATTTCGATCCAGACCACCAATGCCTTGCCTTATCAATAAGTCGGGTGGGGTCCTTTCACCGGTGCACAAGTTCGTAGCGATCTTTGCTGATGATTATCCAGCCCGGACCGCCCGCAGGCGCACCGCCGCGGCCAGTCCCAGCAGGCAGGCGCCCACCGCGCCAAGCCCTGTCACGGAACTGACCGGCTCCACCTCCAGGCTGCTCAGAAACAACCGCATTAGCCCATAGGAGAGGGAGAACAGCGCGAAATAGAAGCCCGGAGCCCGGGGACGACGATCGAGAACGTGGAAAGCAAACGCGGCCATGACGGCATAGAGAAATTCCAGCAGGGCTAGATCGTAGCGCGGAACGCCTGGAAAGCGTACGGCGAGCCAACTGGAGCTGGCCATGCCGGGGTGGTGGTGCGTGAAGCCGCAGGCGGCCCGTCCGAAGAGCACGACCAGCGGGAGGACATACGCGGCGTGATCGAGGTAAGCCCATCGCTGCGCCGCCGCCAGGCGCTCCAGCCGCGCAAACCAGAGGAGTCCCGCTAGGCCGCCCAGCAGACCTCCGAAGGAATACACACCTCGCCACCACTCGATCAGCAGCGATGGGTGCTCCGCCAGGGCGCTGGGCGTGCGGATCAGAAGCGGCGCCAGGTGAGCGCCGGCGTAGCCCCACACCACCGTCCAAATGTAAAGGCGGGAGGTCAGAGCAGGGTCGAGGCCGCTCCGCCGGCAGCGACGGACATACGCCAGATAGCCGCAGCCGATGCCCAGAACGGCCAGGAGCCCCCAACTGTCCAGGGCCCACGAACCCAGGCGGACATCCGGAAGCTCGAGGTAGGGCAACATCAGTTGCCGGTCACGGTCACCACTGGGGCGTTGCTGGCCACTCCACCGACGGTCAACACGAGGGGGTAAGTGCCGGAGGCGAGGCCGGGGACGCGGAGGTTGGCCTGGAGGACGCCGATCAAGCCGGGCGTCAGCCCCAGAAAAAGCACTTCGGCCGGCTGGCCGCCGATGGTGGCGCCGAAGGCAAGGCTGGCCACGCGCACCAGGGGATCCGCCGGGCTGGGGACACCGGTCTGGGCGCGGTTGTCGTAGCCGCCGCCGCCGGTCAGATAGACGACGATGATGCTGTCCACGCGCGCCGGGTTGTCCGCGGTGTTCACGGTGAAATCCTGGTTCTGCACCACAGCGCGGTTCGCGCCGAAGGTGAAGATGCCCGGCGCCGCCGCGACGATGTTCACCGTAGCGGCTGAACTGGCAACGCCGCCCACGGTGACGACGACTTGGGCCTGGCCGAGCGGCGTTTCATAGGGGATCTGGGCGTTGACCTGGCCCGGCGAGGCGTAGAACAGGGGTGCGGCGCGGCCTCCAATGGTGACCGAGGCCCCGCCGAGGCTGGTGGGCAGCGGGGTGGCAGCGGCGCTGGCGGTGGAGGCGGCGAGGCGCTCGCCAAACAACGTAGCAATCGAGCCGGGCGTCACGCCCGGAGCGCCGGTGGCGAAGCTCGCTCCGTTCAGCACAGCATTCACTAGAGGCAGATTGGCCGGCGGCGGAGCTGGCGGGGGCGGGGGCTGCGGCGGCGGCGGCTCCCCGAAGCGGACCACAAAGCCGTCGCCCAGCGGAAAGTTGAACTGGGTCCCTCCTCCGTACCCGGTTTGGGTAGCGCCGGTGGTCACGGGAAAGTCGGGCGACGACGTGCTGCCGGCCACGTAGATGTTGCCGCTGCGATCCACAACCACGCCTGCTCCGAGGTCGTCGCCGCCTCCGCCCAGGTAGGTCGAGTAGACCAGGGCCCGGCCGGAGGCATTCAACTGGGCCAGGAAGGCGTCGCCGAGCGGGATGAAGTTGTTGAAGCCCGAGCCGCGGTTGGTGGTTTGCCGGGCATCGGAGGTGGTGGGGAAGTTCGGGGACAAGGTGTTGCCCGTGACGTAGGCGTTGCCGGCGCTGTCGATGGCGATGGCCAGGCCGCGATCATCCTGGCTGCCCCCCAAAAAGGTGGAGTAGACCAGCTCGCTGCCGGCCGGATTCAACTTGGTGACAAAGACGTCGCCCGCGGCCAGCGTGTTGTCGCCCCCGGCGCCGGCATACGCCGCCTGATAGGCCTGAGGGGTCACGGGGAAGTTCGATGACAGGGTGTTGCCGGTGACGTACGCGTTGCCTTGGGAGTCCACGGCGATCCCCAGCCCGGCGTCGTCCTGCCGGCCTCCCAGGTATGTGCAATAGACAGGCGCGGTTCCCTCGGGATTCAGCTTGAGGACGAAGGCGTCGCCGAAGGCGATGTCGGGCTGGCCGCCCGCGCCACCGAAGGTCCTTTGAAAGGCGGCGGGCGTGACCGGCAGGTCGGAGGACCTGGTCAAGCCGGTCACGTAGGCGTTTCCGGCGGCGTCCAGGGCCAGGGCGAGGCCCCAATCGGGTCCCCGGCCTCCGAAGTAGGTCGAGTAGAGCAGCGCCGAGCCGGCGGCGTTCAGTTTGGCCACGAAGGCGTCGCCGCTGTCCCCGGTGCCCCGATAGGCGCGCTGGAAGGCGTTGGCGGTTGTCGGAAAGCTACCGGAGGTGGCGCCGGTGACGTACGCATTGCCGGCGGCGTCGACGGCCAGGCCCCGGCAGCCGTCCGGGCCGCTCCCGCCCAGGTAGGTCGAGTAGACCAGCGCGTTGCCGGCTGCATTCAGCTTGGCCACGAAGCAGTCCCCGAAACCCGGCGGATCGCCCGACGGTCCTCCGTAGCGGGTCTGAATCGCTCCCTCCGTCACCGGGAAATCGGCGGAGGAAGTAGACCCGGTGATGTACACATTCCCGGCGGCATCCACGGCAATGCCGAAAGCGGCATCCTGCTGGGAGCCGCCGAGGTGGGTCGAGTAGACGATCGCCGTACCCGCGGCGTTCATCTTGGTGACGACCACATTGCCCGGGCCAAAGGGGCTGCCCGACGAATATGTCCCCGGGGTTCTGGGGTAGTCCGGAGACGTAGTGAAGCCGGCCAGGTAGGTGTTGCCGCTGGAGTCCACGGCCAAGTGGAAGGCGGCTTCATCGCCCCGCCGGCCAGCGTAAGTGGCGTAGGTGACCACCGGGTCGATGACCAGAGGACGCCCACGGTCCCAGGCCGGGATGTCGAAACCGACCTGGCCGCCCGCACCTAGCCGGTAGCGCCCCTCGATGGTTCGGCGGCCGCCCCAAGCCGGCTGGTAGACGGCGGGTTTTCGCCAGAGGACTTCCTGCCGGCCCGCCTGAAGAACCAAATCACCCTCCGGAGTCAGTCGCAGTTGGTCTGCGCCGTCGAACGCCATCCGAATACGCGACGGATCAGCGCCAGGCGCTATGACGAAGTCATGCTCCAGTCCCGAGCGGCGCCCATAGTACACCACATCAATGCCGGGATAGATGTTGGCCCAGCGCACGCGGGCGTAAGTGGGAACATCGGTGATCCAGCGCGCAGGGTCGTTGCCGAGGAGATAATGGATGCGCCCGGGCAGCGGCTCGAACGGCTCCAGCCGGGAGGCGTCGCTAGCGTCGAGAAGGCGCATGCGCAGAACCTGCCCCTGCCGGCCCAGGTCGAGAGCAACCTCATCGCCGGCCAGGAACACCAGATAGCCGCCCGTCCGCGACAGGTACTGATAATGTGGGTCCGATTGCCCCAGGTTGCGCTCGAAGCTGATCTCGGAAGCTCCCAACAACCCGAAGACGAGGCTGTTTACGACACTCGAAAGGCAAGCCCCGCCATACTGCGTTGCAATATTGACTCGCTTGTTCGTGGTTTCAAGCAGGATGAACAAGAACAACCCCATCACAACCTGGTCGCGGCGTTTAGCGAACATGGCCGGCCTCCACGGACTGACCGTATGCTAGTCGGACCGCCCGCGACTGTCAACCCCGCAGTTTTCAGTCCGGGAGTTTTCAGTCCGCAGTTTGCAGTCCCTGGCGAGAGGGGCGTTGCTCGAAACACTGCCGATGGATCTTACCGGATGATATATGCCGCCAGACAGTCCCTTCCGGGAAGGGCAGGGGTGTCTGTCTCCTGTGCGCTAAGATGGCCCTGTGAACCTGGACTTTCCCAAGGCCGAACTGCACCTCCACCTGGAGGGGACCATCGAGCCGCCCACCACGGAGCGCAAAGGAGGGAGCAACATGAATTGGAAGCAGTTTTTCTCGACCGCGGCGGAACAAGAAGGGGTTCGGGGCAGCTCGGGCGCAGTTGGAAAAAGTCCCGGAGGGTCGCACAAACCTAAGGGGCCACCTCAAACTCTATCGGGTTCGACTCGAGCTCGTTGCCCTCTACCCTGTCGTCTCCAACGAAGCAGTGTATGCGCCACTTGCCGATGTGTCCTTGTACGAAGGCCCCGGTCAGCACTAGCACCCCGTCTTGATTTGTATTCCCCGCGAGACCTTCAAACGACTTCTTCCCGTCCTGAAAGCCCACAATCCTCACCGGGCGATTGGGAGGTCCTGCAAATGCCAACTTGAAAGTCGGCTCACTCAATGTGAAAAGCGCCTTGTTGATACCCAGGATCGGAGAAGTGACAAACTCCGTTCGACTGGGGAACTGTTGTATGTGTATGCTCTCCACTTGCCCCTCTGATGGCCTGGCCGTGTAAACGGCGACAACGTCCAGGGGAAGCGGACGGGGCAAGAAGAGGATTAGACCCGCTCGCAGTACGCCACTCTGGGATTCAATCACCACAAACCCTTCGTAGAACAGCGGGGTAGGCGAAGGGAGAAAACTGGCAATGTCGGCGCAATCTATCTGAAGAGATTGGTCCGTCTCCAACATATCGAACCTGTATTGGGAAACGGGGCCCGGCTTCTGCTGTGGCGCGGGATAGGTCAAGCTCACTTTCTTTCGAAAAAGCGCCAGACGGGGGTAGTAGTTGGGATTGTGCACGTTGATCGTCGTCGTGTAAGTCCCTCTAAGAACCGGGCCGTCCGTCTTCAAGGTCCCGCAAACGAATTTTGCGGAGTACACTTCGGAGAAGCCGCTGGCGAAAAACGGTCCGACAGGTCCGACAAAAATCTGGGCCTGGGCAAGAGTCGCCATTCCCAGCAGCAGGAATAGCAACCCGATGTTCGTCGTGGTTGCAGTCCTCGCCGGAACCGCAGCGCACGTGCCAAAGAGTCGTCGCGCGAGCATCAAATTTGCAAGCATCTGCTTCCTCCTTCTTGGAAAGTTTTCTAGTGCCGATTGAGAGCTGGCAGGTCGGGCAGCAGCACGCGGTCGATTGGTTCGGGCGCCTGCATTGCCCGCCTCCGCTTCACCGGCCGGTTTCCATGCTGTACCCACCGGCCGGAACTTGTCAACCACCACGACTGTGTGGGTGGGGAATTTTCGACCGGCGAAATGGGGAAAATTTCAACGGGCGTTGACAATCCTTCTTTTCCACAGCAAGGAACGGCCGCAGGTTATGAGAGGGCGGCCTGGGAGAGTGTCGCTTTTGGGGGCGGAAAGCGACAGCGCGGAGCACGTAGGACCACTCTGTTGTGATGGCTCCCTTCTCCGAACTTCGGTGGTTAGGCACTCCGCCAGGCTTCGCGACCGCCCGTGCCGGCGGTGGACTTTGGGGACTTGGGGGACTTTGGCCAGATGTATGACTTTCAAGGATCTTGGAACCCGCCAGCATTCGCTTTGTGGGGTTTTACGTCGCTTCGTGGCGAAGTAGCACCGATCAGCGCGCAAAATGCGGCGAGTACTTGAGAGGCGATCGACGGGGAGAGCTCGTGGCCGCGGCCTTCAATCAGGAGCAGATCTTTCGGCGCGGGAATGAGGGGCAGGGCCGCGCGCAATTCCTCTGGAGAACCGAACGGGTCGCGAGAGCCGTGTATGAATAAGGCCGGGGTCTGGAGCTGGGGGAAGTGGGAGGTCCGCAACTGCTCGGGGCGGCGGGGTGGATGCAGCGGGTAGGCAAGGAGCAGCAGGCCGTCGACGAGCGACAAATCGGACGCGGCGAGGATGCTGGCCTGGCGGCCGCCGTAGGAATGGCCGCCGAGGAAAACGCGTCCGGCGGCGAGCCGACGAACGGCGGCTACGGCTTGTCGAAGGCCCTCGCGGTCCTGGACGGCGCTGCCGAGCGGCGGTCCCTTGGGACGTGCCTGGCGGAACGGCAGATCATACCGCAACACGGTGAATCCGGCTTCGGCGAAGGCGCCGGCTACGGCCACCAGCAGCGGCGACTGGCAATTGGATCCGGCGCCGTGGGTGAGCACCAGGGCGTCGCCGCTGGGAGTGGAAGGGGAACGCAGGAACCCGCGCACCGATTGCTCGGCAAAGGGCGCGATCACGATTTCATTTTGGCACGGATCTTTTTGCGGGCCTTGGGATCGGCCGCGTACTGGAGCGCCGCTTGATAGGCGGCAGCGGCCTCGGTGGAGCGGCCGCGGGCTTTCTCGATGTCCCCGATCTGCTCGTGGGCGGCGGCGTTTTGGGGTTTGCGCTTCAAGGCTTCGCGGAGCTCGACGAGGGCCTCGTCGGCCTTGCCGTGTCTGGAGAGCAACTCGGCGAGCGCCAGGCGGGCGGCCACGTAGTCCGGGCGCAACTTGAGAACAGCCTGATAGTGCTCGATGGCCTCGGGAGCATTGCCCTGGCGGGCCAGGGTTTCGGCCAGGCTGAGGCGGGAGGGAAGATCGTCCTGGGACTTGGCGAGGTTATCGCGCCACAGCGCGATCGCTTCGGCGGTTCTCTCGCGCTTTTCGGAGAGCAGCAACGCCAGGTTGTGGCGGGCGGCGAGCAAGTTGGGGTTCTTCTCGAGCGCCTGGCGATAGTGGCGTTCGGCTTCGGCGGGGTGGCCCGACGAAGCGTAGAGGAAGCCCAGGGCGTTGTAGGGCTCGCCGAGCTCGGGCGAGAGAGCGATGGTCTTGCGGTAAGCGGCCTCGGCGTCCTTGCGCCGGTTCAGCCGCTGGTAGACCAGGCCCAGGTTGTAGGGCAGATAGGAGTAAGAAGGCGCCAGGCGCATGGCCTGCTCGTAGGAGCGAATGGCGGCTTCGGAATCGCCGGCCTCGGTGTAGGCCAGGGCCAGGTTGTGCAGAGGGTAGGCCCAGTAGGGAGCACGGCGGCTGGCGTCGCGGAAGGCCGGGATGGCGCGGGCATAATCGGACTGCTCGAGATAGGCGATGCCCAGGGCGTTGTAGGAAAACGCGCCGCTGGGATCGAGGCGAACGGCGCGCTCGAGCAGGTCCACGGCCTGCGGATATTGCTTGTCGAAGACCTGCACGCGGCCGCGGCAGAAGGCCTCGCGGCTTTCGAGGAAGGGGGACTGCGGGGTGATCAACTGGGCGGCCTGGAAGTAGAGCGCGCCGGAGGCGAAGCTGGAGCGGCTCTGCGGGACCTGGTCGCCGGTCAGGTAGCGGAGCAGGACCTGCTGGCCGCGGTCCTCCAGGGCCACGCGGAGGCGGTTTTCGAAAACCAGGTACTGATCCGGAGGCAGGCGGCGCTTGAGACGGCGCAGGGGATCGAAAGCGCTGTCGGCGGTTTCGGGCAGGACGCGGCCGCCGGCCAGGGCGTCCTCGAACAGGTCCAGGTCCTCCGCGGCTGCGGCGCGAGAACGCTGCGGGATGCTGGCCAGGAATTCGTCTTTGGGACGGGGGATCCCCGGGATAAAGCGGCTGCGCCCTTCCTCTTCGGTGGCTGGCGTCACCTCGGCTATCGCGATCCCCTGTTTGGTGACATCGACCAGGTCCAGGTCGTCGCGGTACATGACGCGGTCCACGGGGTGCTGCCGGTTGCGGGTTGCTCTTTCCACTTCGTCGCGAACGTACTTGATCACCTCGTTAGCGCTGACCACGCTATCCTTGTTCTGATCGGCGTCGCCGTTCAGGGCGCGGAGCAGAAAGTAAGTAAAGGCGCCGTGCCCGCCGCCGAAACGAGGCGCCTCGATGGAATACTCGCGGGGGCGGCTGGCGAGGAACCCGAGCAGCTCGCCTTCCTCCGGCAGCAGGGTCTGCAAGTTCTCGTTGACGGTATTGTTCTTGATGGTGCCGATGATCCCGGCGCGGCAGGCATCCACGTAAACCAGGACGCGGCCCACCTTGGCCACGCGCTCCTGCATCACCGTCTGCACGTCGCCCATTTTCAAGCCCGTGCTGGCCAGGTCCTGGGGATCGCTGTCATAGGTGACGATGTAGGCCTCGCCGTTGACCACGGTGCCGTGGGCGGCGATGAAAAAAATCAGCGTATCTTTCTTGCCGGCCTTGGCTTTCAGGAACGTCTCGATCGCCGTGCGGATGGCAGCGGTGGTGGCCTTCTCATTGGTGAGGACGGCGATCTGGTCGTCCTGGAGGCTTCCGCCGCGGGGGCTGCGGAGGTGTTGCGCGAACAGCTCGGCGTCGGCGTGAGCGTAGCGCAACTGCTGCTCTTCGGTCAGGCGCTGGTACTTGGAGATGCCAATCAACAGGGCATAGGTCTTGCCCTCGCCGGCGGGGCCGGGAGCGGCTTTGTCCTGGGCGACAACCTGCTCGTGGATCAGTTGGCGCGTCCATTCGGCGTCGCCCCAGGCCGCAGAAGCCTTCTTGTATTCTTCGAGAGCGTCGCCTGCCAGGCCGTACTGGCTGAGGACCGCGGCGCGGGCCAGGCGGGCCGCCTGGTCCTTCGGATTTTGGGCCAGGGTCTTGTCGATGGGCGCCAAGGCAGCCTGCAAGGCGGTTCGTTGCGCTTCGGGAAGGGCCTGGAGGCGGGACTCAAACGTGCCGGGTAGGCCCTGGGCCGGCTCGAGCGACCGGTAGTGCTGCTGGCCGGCCTCCGGCGCCCGCACGAGCTGGGGCAGCAAGCAATGCTCGACCGGCTTGGCGCCGCTGAGGCTGCCCTTCTTGACGCGCAGTTGTTTCGCTTCGAAGAGGACTTCGCCATTCGGGGGCAGGGTTTGCGAGGACTTCTCGGGGCAGAACAGGAACGAGACCGAACCGCTTTCGCTGAGCAGGGAGTCGCCGGTGAAGACCATGTCGCCCGGCTTGGCGGTGAGGGGCAACTCGGCGCCGGCCCGCAACAGGCGCCCGCCCTGGGCGGCCAGCACCAGGCCCACCGGCTGTTCCTTCTTCGGTTGCGCGCACAGGAGACCGCAGCAGGCGAAAACAATCAACAGCCTTCGAGGCGACATGCGTTTTTCTTATATCATAGCCGTTTAATGGCCCGACGATTTCTGCCGCTCGCTGTATTTTTCATCACCGTTTGCCGGGCGCAGACCACGCAGGGCCTGATTTCGGGACAAGTGGTCGACTCCGAGGACGGGCGTCCGCTGGCGGGCGCGCAGGTGGCGTATCGGAACGTGGCGATCAACCGCTCGGGTGTCGCCCGAACCAACGCCGCCGGCTACTATATTCTGCCGCTACTACCGCCCGGGCAGTACCGGATCCGGGTGACCGGCGACCGGTATCAGGCCCAGGAATTGCAGGAGCTGGATCTGCCGGTGGCGGCGTTTCTGGAGATCAACTTCCGGCTGCGGGCGCTGGGGGACGTCTGGGAGCAAGGGCAGTACCGCAGCGTCTTCCTGCCGGGGACGCGCTCGGTGCTGACGTTCTTTGGTCCCGATGTAGATACTACCAAGTCCAGCTCGTTTGAAGGCAATCGCGGGAACCGCGGCGGCCTGGAATCGACCGTTTCCGAGGTGATCGA
Source organism: Acidobacteriota bacterium (assembly GCA_016201195.1). Lineage (GTDB taxonomy): Bacteria > Acidobacteriota > Terriglobia > Bryobacterales > JACQDG01 > JACQDI01. The sequence goes on from JACQDI010000616.1 coordinate 11,715, forward strand.
CCCGGTGCAGGTGCGGGA
>JACQDI010000110.1 GCA_016201195.1 Acidobacteriota bacterium
ACGGACGCCGAATACGTGGAGAAGTTCTTCATCCCCGGCGTGCGCAAGGCGGGCGACTTTCGCGCCGCGGCCATGCTGGTCTCGACCGGGAAGACGCTGCTGCACAACGCGGGATCCGAGTTTCCCACCGACTGGATCGCCGCCCGGCCGGACCGCGTGCCCGATGCCGAGCTGCTCGCCTGGATCGCCCCGGAACTGCCGCCCGCCAGGGGCCGCGCGCGGAAACCGGCCAAGCGCTGAGCTTTGCTGAAACGCCGTCTGCTAAGATTTTCTTATATGGGCCTGATCAGTCGGCGGGAATTCCTGGCGGCGTTTCCGGCTGCGCAGGCCCGGCGGACCCCTGGTAAGACGCAGCAGTACCCTGCGGAGCTGAAACGCTACGCCGACCCGCTGACCGAGCGCGAGGTCTGGCGGCTGACCGGGACGTCCACGCCCCACCAGCTTCCGCACAGCCATCAACGGTTTGTGGCCCACAATAACTCGTTTCTGTTGCTCGGAGGCGAGCGGGAGGGATCACCACAAGCGCTCAGAATGGAGCTGCCTTCCGGGCGGATGGCGCAGTTGAGCCACGGACCCGGGGTGGCAGTTTCTTCCATTTGCCTCGCTCCGGATGAACGATCGTTTTTCTTCCTGCAAGGCGGAGCGCTGAAGCAGACCGGGTTCCGCACGCTCAAGGAACGGGACATCTACAACGTCGAGGACGGCTGGCTGGCAACGGGCGACCTGGGGATCTCGATCGACGGCCGCTACGCCGCGCTGGTCGAGATGCGGGCCGCCGACCGCGTGGACGACGCGACGCAGCAATTCGAGCGCAAGCCGCTGTGCCGGATCCGGGTGGTGGAAACCTTCAAGGGCAACAGTTGGATCGCGGTCGAGGAGAAAGCCTGGCTGGCCCGGCCGCAGATCCGGCCCAAGCGGGACCAGATCCTGTATTGCCACGAGGGTCCCTGGGAGCGCCTGGTCACGCGCCTGTGGCTCGTCAACCTCGACGGCAAGCAGAAGCAGAGCGTGCGCCCGCGGCAGGGCGAGGAAGAACTGGGGCCCGAATACTGGAGCGGCGACGGCAAGCTGATCGGCTACGCGCACTATCCGGACCACAGCGGCCACAAAGCCACGGTGCGCGCCTTCAACCCCGACACCCGGGAAGAGCAGGTTCTTTCCCTCTGCACGCAGTTCTGGCACCTGCGCGGCAATACGGACAATTCCGCCATTGCCGGAGCCAGCCGCAGCAAGGCGGGTCCCAACCTTTACGTGCTGTTTCCAGTGATCCAGCGCGAGATGACCGTTTGCGAGCACGCGGCCACAACCGTCGCGCCGCGCGCGGTCTTTTCTCCCGACAGCCAGTGGATTTACTTCGCCAGCGACCGGGGCGGTGTCCCGGCGGTCTATCGGGCGGCGGTGGGGGACCTGGTGGAGAAAACCTAGACTATTTGTGATTTCATGATTTGTGATTTGGTGATTTGAAAAACCTCGGGATGCGGCTCGGGTGATGTGTCCGGGCGCTACAGTTTCTGCGGCGCCTCCCCCAGGGTCACCGTGACCGTCAGGGTCCGGCGGCCGCGGACGATGGTCAGCTTGAGGGGCTCGCCGGCGCGTTTGTGTTCCATGGCGCGGGTGAGGACGCTGCGGTCGTTGACCGGCTGGCCGTCGACTTCGATGATGAAGTCGCCGCCGACCTCGATTACGTAGTTGCCGACGACGACCTCGCGGGTGGCGCCGCGCAGGCCGGCCTGCTCGGCGGCCGAGGCGGGATCGACCTTTTGGATCAGCAGGCCGGGACGGGCGGGCAGATCGAGTGCCTCGGCCAGCTCGGCGGAGAGAAAGCCGGTGGTCACGCCAAGCAGCGGGCGGGCCACGCGGCCGCGGCTGGCCAGGTCCGTCAGCATGAACTTCGCCCGGTTGATGGGGATGGCGAAGCCGATGCCGATGTTGCTGCCCGGCCCGTAGATGGCGGTATTGATCCCGATCACGTTGCCCTGCGAATCGAGCAGCGGGCCGCCGCTGTTGCCGGGGTTGATCGCCGCGTCGGTCTGGATCATGTCCGCCAGCTCCCGGCCGTTTTCATCGCGGATGGTGCGGTTGAGCGAGCTGATGATGCCGGTGGTGAGCGTCCCTTCCAGGCCGAAGGGATTACCGATGGCGAGTACCTTCTGGCCCACCTGCAAGCCGCTCGAATCGCCGGGCTTGAGGAAGGGCACCTTGCCGCGGGGCTGGATCTTGATGAGGGCCATGTCATTGCGCTGGTCGTAGCCGAGGAGCCGCGCCGTGTGCTGGCTCTTGTCGGGCAGGGTGACCTCGATGGCTTTGGCGTTTCCCGACACCACGTGGAAGTTGGTGAGGATGCGCCCGGTGTCGTCGATGAGGAATCCGGAGCCGGATTCGCGCACCGGGTAGATCTGGAAGAACCAGTCGCGCTGGTAGACGGTGGAGCTAATGAACACCGTGGCCGGGCTGGCCGTGCGGTAAATGGCGATGTTGCTGTTTTCCTCCGGGGTCAGGGTGGCCGAGTGGGCGGGCGCCGGGGAGGTCCACAAAGAGGCCGGCTCGGGGAGCCGCAGCGGCGCCCAGCGCGTGGTAAAGAATACAAAGCCCCCAACCAGGAGGAGGGCCAACAGAATCGGTCGTATCTTCATATGGCATCCTGCTGGAGTTTCCGGAAGACCTCCTCGACCAGGTGGTCGGTGTCTTCGCGGGAACCAGAAGTGTCAATCACATAATCGGCATAGCGGCGCTTGGCTTCGAGCGGCATCTGGCGCGCCAGCCGGGCCCGGGTCTCGGCCTCGCTCTCTCCGCTGCGCTCCACGTGACGCCGGATCTGCGTCTCTTCCGAGCACACGGTGAGGATCAGCCGATCAAAGCGCCGGAAGCTGCCGGTTTCAATCAAGATGGCCGCATCGATGACGGCGATGACCCGCGGGCCGGCAGCGGCCAGGGCCTCTCGCCCCAGGGTTTCCAGCCATTGTTCCTCACGGTGGATGACGTGAGGATGCACCAGGGAGTTCAATTTTTCCAAGCGCTCCGGCCGCCCAAAGACCTCGGCCGCCAGCAATCGGCGGTCGATGCGACCGTCGGGCCCCAAAATAGCCGGGCCGAACTCCCTGATTACATCATCGTACGCCTCCCCGCCCGGTAGCAAGACCTGGTGGCCCAACTCGTCGGCGGACAAAACCCGGCATCCGAGACGGGCCAGGGCGCCCGCGACGTGGGTCTTGCCGGTGGCGAGGCCGCCGGTCAAGCCGACCTTGAGGATCCAGTTCGGCACTTGGCGGCCTTGACCGTGTTGGCCATCAGCATGGCGATGGTGAGAGGGCCGACGCCGCCGGGAACGGGCGTGTACGCGCCGGCGCACTCGGCCACGTCGGCGGGGTGACAGTCGCCGACCAGGACGGAGCCTTTCTGGCGGAATTCTTCGATTTTGGCCGGCATCGAGGCAAAGATCCGCTCCACGTCGGTGAGGGTTTCGAGGCGGTTCATGCCCACGTCGATGACGGTCGCGCCGGGGCGGATGAACTCGCGGGTCACCAGGGCGGGCCGGCCAATGGCGGCCACCAGGATGTCGGCCTCGCGGGCGACGGCGGCCAGGCCGGCGGTGCGGGAGTGGCAAATGGTGACCGTGGCATTTTCGTGGAGCAGGAGAAACGCCACCGGCTTGCCCACGATGTCGCTGCGCCCGATGATCACCGCGCGGCGGCCGGAAATGGGGATGTTACTGCGCTTGAGGATCTCCAGGATCCCCGACGCGGTGCAGGCTACCAGGCCCGGCCGCTGGGTCACCAGCAGGCCGACATTCATGGGGTGGAACCCGTCCACGTCCTTAGCCGGATCGACCGCCAGCAGCACGCGCTTCGAATCCACCTGCGGCGGCAGGGGCAGTTGCACCAGGATGCCGTCGATTTCCTCGCGAGCGTTCAGCTCCGCGACCAGGGCGAGCATTTCCTCGGTCGTAATGGTGTCGGGCGGGGTGATCTTCTCGCTGTAAAGACCGATCGACTCGCAGGCTTTGATCTTGTTGCGGACGTAGATTTCCGAAGCGGGGTTGCGGCCGGCGAGCACGGCGGCCAGACCCGGCGGCCGGCCGCGAGCGGTCATCGCTTCCACGCCGGCGCGCAACTCGGCAAGGATCTGGTCGCGAATGCGGTTGCCGTTGAGAACGAGAGCGGGCAAGGAAAATGATAGCATGAGATAGTGCTTCATCTGTCGCTGCTGATCCACGCGCATCAGCCTCTGGGAAATTTCGAGAGCGTTCAGGAGGAGGTGTACCGGCTCGCTTACCTGCCGTTTGTAGAGGCGCTGGGGCGGCACCCGGCGATCCGCGTGGCGTTTCATTACTCGGGCATTCTGCTCGCGTGGCTCGAGAAACGGCGCCCCGATTATCTGGAACGGCTGCGGGAGCTCGCGGGCCGCGGGCAGGTCGAACTGATGGGCGGCGGCTACTACGAGCCGGTGTTGAGCGCCATCCCGGAACGGGACCGCGCGGCGCAACTAGAGCGGATGAGCGACTGGCTGGAGCAGCGCTTCGGCCGACGGCCGCGCGGGGCCTGGCTGACCGAGCGGGTGTGGGATCCGTCGCTGCCCGCGAGCCTCGCGGCGGCCGGCATCGAGTATACGCTGACCGATGACTCGCACTTTCTCGGCGCGGGGCTCGAGCCGGACCAGCTCTATGGATACTACCTGACGGAGTGGCAGGGCGCGGTGGTGAAAGTGATCCCCGGCCAGAAAAAGCTGCGCTACCTGCTGCCGTTTCGCATGGAGAGCGACGCCATCGCGTACCTGCGGCAGGTCGCGGAGAAGCGCGACAACGCGCTCGTCGCGATGGGCGACGACCTGGAAAAATTCGGAGCCTGGCCCCAGACGCACGAGCACGTGTACACCCAGGGCTGGCTGCGCCGGTTCTTCGAGGCGCTGGAGCAATGCTCGGATTGGCTGCGGGTGAGCCTGCCCGGCGAGTGCGTGAACGCCCTGGCGCCGGCGGGCCGCATCTACCTGCCGACCGCCTCCTACCCGGAGATGATGGGATGGGCGCTGCCAGCGGGCGCCGCCGAGCAGTACGAGGAGCTGCTGCACCGCGTCGAGCAGATGCCCGAGGCGGGCCGGTTGTCGCGGTTCGTGCAGGGCGGCGTGTGGCACAATTTCTTCCACAAGTACGAAGAGGCCAACCACCTGCACAAGCGCATGCTGGACTTGAGCCGCCGCTATGAAGAGCTGGACCGGGCATTGGCGCCCGCCGGCGAGGCGCGGCGACGCTACCGGCAGGGATATGAGAACCTGCTGAGCGCGCAGTGCAACGATGCCTACTGGCACGGGGTGTTCGGGGGCCTGTACGCCCCGCACCTGCGCACCAGCGTCTACGCGGGGCTGCTGCGGGCCGAGGAGACGATCGAGAAGCTGGACACGCCTAACGCAGCGCGGCGGCTCGATTTCAACGTGGATGGGCAGGAGGAGATCTTTCTGTCGAGCGAATCACTGGGGGTGATCGTGCTGCCCGGCGACGGCGGGACGGCGGCCGAGATCGCCTGGCGGCCGCGGGCCTTCAACGCAGTCGATTCCCTGCGGCGGCGGCCGGAGATGTATCACCGCAGGCTGCGGGAGGCGCGAAACGAGGCTGGGGGAGCGGTGTCGATCCACGACCGGGTGATCAGCAAGGAGCCCCACCTCGATCGCTTCCTCCAATATGACCGCTACGGCCGGCACTGCTTCCGTTCGCTGGTGTTTGGCCGCGGGCGGACGCTGGAGGACTACCGGAGGGGCCGGCTGGAGGAGTCCGAAGAACTGGCCGGCGGGCTGTACAAGGTGTTACGGGCGGAACGGGACCGCTGCGAGCTGGAGGGCAGCTCCCCGGCGTGCCTGTGCCAGGTGCGCAGCGCGATTTCGATCGCCCGATCGAGCGTGACGGTGAGCTGGAGGCTCGATCGCCGCGGCCTGGCGGAACTGGAGGGCGGCCTCGAGCTGGTGTTGAACCTGCTCGCGCCCGACGCGCACGACCGCTATTTTGTCCTGCCGGAAATGCGGGGACGGCCCCGGCTCGGCTGGTCCGGGGAGTTCCAGGGGGACTGCCTGCTGCCTGGCGCTGGTGGACGAATGGCTGGACCTGCGGATCGACGTGCGTGTCACGCCCGCCGCCACCTGGTGGGTCTTGCCGATCTTCACCGTGTCCCAATCGGAGGACGGGTTCGAAAAGGTGTACCAGGGCTCGGCGATCCTGCCGCATTGGTCTTGCGGAGACGGCGGGGTGGAGGCCACAGTACGGCTGGAGTTCGGGCCGGCGTAGGGAAAGCAACGGCGCACGCCAAGACGCCAAGGGCCGCAAAGACGCAAAGAAAAACCTTTGCGTTCTTGGCGCCCTTTGGGTCTTTGCGTGCGCTTTTAGTGCTTCTGTAGCCGGCTGCAGGCCTGTGCGGCGCCGCTGGGGTCGATGGCCGTTTTCCCTTCTTCGATGTGCTGGATCTTGCCTTCCTTGTCGACGACAAAGGTGGCGCGGTTGGCGAAGCCGCGCTCGGCATTCAAGATACCGTAGGCGGTCGAAACCTTGCGGTCGAAATCGCTCAACAAGGGGAAGGTTACGCCCAGCTCTTGCGCCCAGTGGGCATTGGCGGGGATGCTGTCGACGCTGACTCCAAAAACCTGTGTATCGCTGGCTTCGAATTTGGCGAGACCATCCTGGTACGCCTTCATTTCCTTCGTTCAACCGCCGGTGAAGGCGAGAACGTAGAAGGCCAGCACCACGTTCTTCTTGCCCTTGAAGTCAGCCAGGTGGACCGGCTTGCCCGCCGGGGTGCTGTTGAGCGTAAAATCCGGCGCCATGTCGCCCACCTTGAGCTTGGTGTCGGCCGCAGCGATGCCCGCACCCAGAGCGAGCACAGCCGAGGCGGCCAGCAGGTGACGTGAAAGTTTCATTTTTCCTCCGAGCAGTTGCTCATTTTACTGCAGTTTCGGCGCGCTGGATCACGCCGAGGCCCTCCCATTCTGTTAATTGTTTCCGGATCTGTTCCGCGGCGGGGGCGGTGGGCGATATCTTCAGGAAGCTGCGAAACTCTTCGGCCGCCGAGGGGAAATTCCCCTGGCGGGCCAGGATCGCCCCCAGCAGGTGGTGCACCATGGGATAGCGGTTCTGCTCGTCGCTCTTGGCGGCGTTGCGGGCGGCCTTCTCGGCCAGATCCATTTTTCCCAGGTTGTAGTTGGCGATGGCGTTGAAGTAGTGCGCCTGGCCGGAGTAGGGATTGAGCTGCGCCAATCGGCCGGTGATTTCGGCGGCGTCGGCCCACTTGCTTGCCCGCAGGTCCAGGACGGCCAGTTGCACGTAAGGGTTGACATACTTGCCGTCGGCGGCCAGGGACTGCTCGAACGCTTTGCGCGCGCCCTCCTCGTCCTTCAAGGCCAGGCGGGCGTCGCCCAGCATGTTCCACGCGGCGGCAAACTGGGGGTAAATCTGCACCGCTTTTTCCAACTCCTTGGCGACCTCGGCGTGCTTGGGACTCTTCTGCTTCAGAAGGCTCTGGGCCTTGTCAAAGGACTTGCGGGCGTCCTTGGGGGCGTTGAGGGTGGTGAAGCTGATGGCCGTGCCGGCGACGTTGCTAAGGCGGTGCAGGATGATGGTGCCGACATCGGGGTTGTCGAACATGCTGCGGCGATTCAGCATCACTGCTTCGGAACGGAAACCGGGCAGGGAGGCGCGCAGCTCGCAACCCATCAGGTCCACCATGCCCATGGAGTTCGGGGAAGCGCCGGCGCCACCCATCGCACCTGTACCGCCCATGCCGCCGGCCAGGGGGTCGCGCCCGAAGCCCGATCCGGCGGAGGAGCTGACGCTGGCGTCCATGAGGACGTTGTTCTGGGCGCCGAGCTGGAAGCTGAAGCGTCCCTTGCTGTCGGTGTAGGCCTCGGGGCGCACCTGGCCGTTGCAGACCCGTTCGATGGTGACCGGCTCGGGGGGCGCGGTTCCATCCTCCAGGATCACCTTGCCGGAGAGGAAAATGGGGCGCTGTTCCACGGGGCGCTGCTGCTGCCGGTCGATGCCGCCAAACGGATCGGTACCCCGGCTGGGCACCCCCGGGGTTCCGCGGCCCGAGGTAGTTCCGATGGTGCCGGCTCCTCCGGCGCCCCCGGCTCCAGCCCCGCCGCCACCACCGCCTCCTCCGCCGGCTGGGGGCGGAGCAGGCTGCTGCGCCAGAGTGATTCCTAAACTGATCCAGAATGCCAAAGCCAAGCGAGACTTGGTGCGCATGTTCGGTACCTCCTTCATGCGGGGTAACCAAAGCATAGCATAGGCCATTGGCGATTTGCTGATTTGTTGATTTGGTGATTTAACAGCAGCTTTACCCTATAGCCTCGGATCCTGGGGGTAGTAGCGGGTGAGCCAGTCGGTGACCAGGCGGAAGGCTTCATGGGGTTTGTCGGCGTACTGGATGAACTGGCGGTCGCGCCCGTCGATCATCCCCCATCGCTGCATGGCGTCGAAGTTCAGGACTTCTTCCCAATACTTGCGGCCGTAGATGAGGACGAGCATCTTCTTCTTGAATTTGCCGGTCTGGTTGAGGGTGAGGATCTCGGCCAGCTCATCCAGGGTGCCGTAGCCGCCGGGAAAGATGATGAGGGCCTTGGCCAGGTAGGCGAACCAGTATTTCCGCATGAAGAAGTAATGGAACTCGAAACTGAGCTCGTGGGTGATGTAACCGTTGGGGACCTGCTCGAAAGGCAGGCTGATGTTGAGGCCGACGGAGCGGCCACCGGCTTCGGCGGCGCCGCGGTTGGCGGCCTCCATGATGCCCGGGCCGCCGCCGGAGCAGACCACGAATCGGCCGGCCTCCGGCGAGAGGGCCATCGACCCCTGGGTGAGCAGGCGGGCCAGCTCCCGCGCACCCCCGTAATAGGCGCTGGTCCGCAGCACGCGGCGGGCCTGCCGGCGGGTCAGCGCCGAGCGGGCCTTTTGAATCGTGTGCCG
>JACQDI010000600.1 GCA_016201195.1 Acidobacteriota bacterium
GGCTGGCAGGTGCAGCCGGGCCTGCCCACCATCCAGGGTGAACTGGAGCGTGTGTTGGGGGAAATCGAGGCCAAGCCCGTGGCCGTAACCGGCTCGGGGCGCACCGACGCCGGCGTGCATGCCCTGGCCCAGGTGGCCAGCCTCTCGATCGAAAACCCCATCCCGGCGCCCAACCTGCGCCGGGCCATGAACCGGCTCCTGCCGCCCGCGATCCGGGTGCTGGAGGTGGAAGAAGCGGCGCCCGATTTTCACGCCCGCTTCTCCGCCACCTCCAAGCTTTATGAGTACCGCCTGTGGCGGGCCGAGGTCTGCCCGCCCACGCTGTACCGCTACGTCTACCACCACCCGTATCCCCTCGACCTGGAGGCTATGCGGGAGGCCGCCCCGCTGTTCGAAGGCACCCACGACTTCCGCAGTCTGGCCGCGGCCGACGAGGAAGGTGGTCAGAAGAACATGGTCCGGACCATCTTCTCCTCCCGGCTCGACATCGACGGCGACCTGGTGCGCTACCGCGTCCGCGGCACCGGATTCCTGCGCCACATGGTGCGTAACATGGTGGGGACCTTGCTCGAAGTGGGGAAGGGAAAGTGCAGCCCGGCCGATATCGCCCCCCTCCTGGCCTCGGGAGACCGCACCCGCGCCGGCCCGACCGCCGCCGCCCGCGGCCTGTTTCTGGTGGAGGTTGGATATTAGGTCGCGGGTACTAGTACTTTTCTGCAAAATTATTTCGAAAATCACAACATTATTGCCAGAATTTGAGGTATATTATCAGCGTGGGGTGAAGGAGCCCGGTTGTGCACAAGATCCTGCACGTGTTCTTTGTCGCAGTCCTGTTTGCCGCCTCATCGCTGGCCGGGGGGGCCTTGTGCCAGTCGCCAGTGCCCTTGGCCGGGGCCGGGCTGGACGCTCCGGAGTGGGTTGCACATAAACGCAGCCCCCAGCGATGGCCGGTGTGTGCCACGACCGGGACACCTCCGCACTCACCGCCCCACCGGCATCGAATAGATCTGGCTGACGTTCGAATCCTGCGTGTAGACCAGCCGGTCGCCAGCCACGTCGTGAAAGCTGACGTACCTCCAGTCGCGGATCTTCCCGGCGCTTTTTTTGTCGATGTCGTACCGCCACAGGCCGGAGTGTTCGCCGATGCGCGAGAAATAGACGGCGCGAGCGTCGGCGGTCCACACCGGGCAGTAGCCGTCCGGGACCAACCGCCGCGGCGCGGAGGCGCCCGGCTCCCCCATCCAGATGCCGGCGCTCTCGGCGCCCGCCGATCGCTCCGGCCCGCTCCAGAACAGCGTCCGGCCTCCCGGCAGCCATCGCAGGTGCTCGTACTGCCCGCCCTGGGCCAGGGTCCGATCGGCTCCGCTCTCGAGCTCTCTGACGACGATCCTCTGCTTCCCGGCGGCCTCGCTCAGTACTACTGCGACTCTATTGTGGTCCGGGTCCGCCGCCAGCCAGTCGGCGCGGCCTGAGAATCGAGCCATCGGCACGGTGACTCCGGTCCCCAGGCTCGCTCGTCGCACCTCCGTGTCGCCCGCTCCGACGTTCATGAGGTAGGCGATGCTCTGCTCATCGAGCCAGCAAGGGTGGTGGACCGGACGGTCTTTGAATCGCACGCGCTCCCGCGTCTGGACACCGGTGATGCAAAGCGTGAAGTTCGCCTCCGGCAGCCGGCTCTGCAGCACGCTCGCCACGCGTTCGCCGGAAGGCGACAGCCTCGGCCAGTGGTGGTACTCGTCCTCGGTGATCCGGCCCGCCGCGCCGCCCGCCGGGATCTCCCAAACCATCAGGTTCCGGACCGGACGCGCCTTGCAAAATACCAGCAGGTTTGTATCGGGAGCCACATGCGGCGCGGTCAGGTCGTCCAGATCGGAATAAAAGGGGGTCGCCGGACCTCCCGCCGCCCCAGCGATCCACAACTGAAACGGGCCGTGCAGGCTCGATGCGAAAATCAGCGAGCGGCTGTCGGGAGTCCATGCCAGCCCGTAAATCTGCTGGGGCCGGTCGGTGAGCTTCTCCCGCGCGCCGAGCGAAGCCGCGTCCAATACCCAAAGGTCACCCTCCCCTCCACCGGGGTCGCTGGTGGTGTAAGCGATCCATTTCCCGTCCGGGGACCAGCGCGGCGTGTAGCCGGAATCGGCGATTTCCCGGTGACTCGACAGCTCGCCCACGGGGCTGACCCAAAGGGGTCTCGACGAAGCCAGGTACTTGGTGTACGCGACCTGCTTGCCGTCGGAAGAAAAGCCGGCGCCCAAGGCGGACTCCAGATAGAGCGAGGGAGTCCCACCGGCGGCAGGCACTTTCCACAGATCGGGCAGCCGGCCGGCTCCGTCCCCGCTGCGGTAGCGCGAGAACACCACCGCTGCGCCATCCGGCGTGAACACGGGCAGGTCCCCGCTCGCGCCGGCCTGCTTCGTAATCCAGGCGCCGCTCTCTCCTACCGCATCTTTGATGTATAGATCCAAAACGCCGGCAGACTGGGGCCGGGACGCCGCGTACAGTAGAAGCCTTCCGTCAGGGGAAAGCGCCGGTTTGACGGCGCTTTGCACCCCCGAGCTGACCTGCCTCGGAACCGCGCCAGCGGTGGAGGCCACCGTCGGCTTTTGGGACCGCGGCAACCAGATCAGCGCGCACGCCACAGCCACAACCGCCAGCACCGCGAGCCCGGCCCACAGAGAGCTCCTTCGCGGCCTGCCGGCGTCAGCGACCGCACCGGCCTTGGGACCCTCTCGCTCCTGGCGCACCTCCCCAATGAAGCGATACCCCACCCGCGGCACCGTCAGGATAAAGCGCGGCGCTTCGGCCTCATCCTCTAAAGCGCGCCGGATCTCGCTCACCGCCTGCACCAGGTTGTTTTCCGTGACAAAGGTGTCCTTCCAGACCGCGTCCATCAGTTCCTGCTTGCCGACCACGCGCCCGCGGTTCTCAAGCAGGAAGATCAAGGTTTCCAGAGGCTTGGCCGTGAGGTGGAGCCGGGTCTCGCCCCGGTAGAGGGCGCGGTGCTCCAGGTCGAGCGAGAACCCGCCAAACTGAATCCGCGATGGTCTTTGCCCCTCGGCTGCCGAGCTCACAGCGGTGAACCCCCGCTTCTTCACCGTTTTTCAGAGTTTTTCATCGCCCGCTTCACTACTTTTCACAGCCCGCCGGGGTAGGCTGGAGCGCGCTCGGACGATCTCTGACAACCGGCGGGAAAGATTATACCGCTTTCTCCTCGGTGTCGGGACCGGTCCACGGGCAAACGGCAAAGCGCCCAGGGAGGTTACGGTTAGTAGGACTCCTCTGGGTTCGCCGGCCTGAAGAGGAGTTTTTTGGAAAAGGATGGCTCGTGGGCGGCCTTGCAGCGAGTCTGTAGAAAAAAGGAGCGACCAATGACGGGAATATGGAAAGCCATTTCGATGACAGTTCTTCTGGCAGCGGTATGTTGCAAATCAGGTTTCGGGCAAGTAGCGCCCGCTACGATCCTGGAAATCGACGTGGAAAACCTGGTAAATTACGGTGAAGACACCTCCGATCTTTCCAAGTTTGCGACCGATCCCAACGTGACAACCCCCTCTCCACCAAGAAACTTTTCGTTCGCTCTACTCATCGGGGACATTGTGGCTGTCAATGGCCAGCCTGCCAAGGGAACTCTGACCCGTAATTTGCGACAGGTTAGTCTCGGTTTGGCCGGCAACCCCGGCCAGGCAATCGCTGACACTCAGCGGGCTGCAGTACTCGTGGATGCCTTTGAAATCCTGAAGAGCGACGGTACGCCGGGTACCCCGATCGGGATCATTGTGACTTCTGGATTCGGCACTGGCTCCCCTCCACGTGGGGCTCCTTTGTCTATAACGCAAGGCAACTACGCGATTACAGGCGGTACGGGAGCATTCCTTGGGGCGCGGGGGCAGGCGGGCCAGGCAGCGTCTCCACAACCGCCCTTTCCCCGTCAGGCCTCGGTAATGGAGGACCCCGCGAACCGCCGTCGCAATGGAGGAGGGAGGCTTCGTTTCGTGCTGCAGGTGATCCCGATGTTTCGCCCGGAAATTGCGCAGACTCTCGTCGGACCGGCGGTGACCCACTCCAGCGACTTCTCGCTCGTCAGCGCGTCCAAGCCGGCCGCAGCAGGGGAGATTTTATCTGCTTTTGTAACCGGCCTCGGGCCGACGCGGCCCGGTGTTGATCCCGGCAAGCCATTTCCCACCTCATCGCTGGCCGCAGTCAATTCTCCGGTCGAGGTGACGGTGAATGGGAGACCCGCCGAAGTGCTCGCCGCCGTCGGCTTCCCCGGCGCGGTGGACGGCTACCAGGTGAACTTTCGAGTCCCGCCCGATACGGCGCGCGGGACGGCGACGATTCAGGTAAGCGCGGCATGGATCGCCGGGTCTGAAGTGAAGATCGTTATTCAATAAGCGCAGCGGCATCAGAATGAGTTTTTGGAGGCATCAGGAAATCTATCATGAAACGACTCTGTTTCTCAGTTTTGCGTGGAGTGAAGGAGCCCGGTTGTGCACAAGATCCTGCACGTGTTCTTTGTGGCAGTCCTGTTTGCCGCCTCATCGCTGGCCGGGGGGTCCTTGTGCCAGTCGCCAGTGCCCTTGGCCGGGGCCGGGCTGGACGCTCCGGAGTGGGTTGCTGTAGGGTAAGCTCTCCGCTTGCCCGCAAGCCGGCTGCTGGCCGGTCTGCCCACCTCGCACGCTGAATCCCAAGCGTCTGCGTCATTCGACGCAGGACTATCCACGGGCGGACCGCCACTTCGCCAAAGCGTTGCGGCGTTTAACACGCATTCATGTGCGATCGGTCGAGCAACCGGGTGAACCTGGACGACGGAGACGATGTATACGATTACCCCTGGTTGTATGGGCGATTCCTGGGAATGGGCCGACGCGCCGTACTGCCCGGAAAGGTTCTCCGCCCTGGGAATTCGCCTCGGCGTAAACTGCGTGGTCTACGCCATGACGCATTGAACTCTCGGTTTGAGGGAGCCGATTTTACGTGCCGTGGGGGTGGCGCTGATAGTGTTGCCGCAGCAAATCCTTGCCGTAATCATTCCCGTTCGGCGTGCGCATCACGACGTGGACGTGCTGGCGGTCCGGCACACGCGGGTTTGCGGCGAGCTGCCTCAGGTTGACCGGCAATTGATGGTCAAACTCGATGAGGATCACGGGGCTGTGAACGCGATAGTAAAACACGCTCGTCGGATCGGTCCCGCCGATCCAGGCGAACCAGGTATTGTCCAGATGCCGCCGGACCTCGTCCATCTTCACCCGGGCGTGTCCGTCGTCCATGTTGTTCACGTACAGCCCGATTAAATCGAGCAACTGCTTTCGCTGCCCGTCTGAGAACTCCGAGGCGCGAACCCCCGCATAGTCCAGAACGACGTTGTCCTTGAACGCTTCGGTCAGGTTGTTGTTTCCGGTCTTCGAAAACTGGAGAATCGCTTTCTTGCGCTGCGCTTCGTCGAGCGCCTGGACCATCGCCAGCCCCTTGTTCTGCTCGTCCTGCAGAACCGCGGTGTCCTTGTACTTGCCGGAGTTGGCGATCACCGGCTCCGACCCGGCGAAGAAGGGCGTCATCACCACCTGGTCGCCCATGACAAAGTAATTGATGATATTATGGTGGCCATCGAGCTGCCAGCCCCAGGGCTCGGTGGCCGAGGGCTTGCCCATCACCGTGATATAGTAACGCCATTCGCCGTACTGCTCGAAGTCGTTGTGGTTCAGCTCGCCCAGCGTCTCGTTGAGCCGCATGATGTCACGCGTCTGCTTCAAGCCCTTGGCGCTCAGCGACGCCCGGAACAGCCCGAACGCCGCCTCCCGCTGCGTCTCGCTCATCTCCAGAAAGCTCACGCCCTGGCGAATATAAAAGTGCTGGTTCATCCACTTGCGCCATTCCGGGTCGTCCACGGGGAACAGGGTTTTATCCCGCTGCTCTGTGGTCAGGGTGGTAAGGAAAGCGTCGGCCGCTTTGCGGACCGGATCAGTCGAAACCCCGGTCGAGCGGATCGCGAACAGGCCCGGGATGACGTGTCCGGCCGTGGTGATCCCCTGGAACGGCTCTGCTAAGCCCTTCGTCTCCGCATCCAGCGACATCCGCCGGAAGCGTTCCGCGCGGTCCTCCGCCGGAGGCCGTGAGAACAGTATCGGAAGGGAGATGAGGATCGAGAAAAATGCCACCAGGGAAAGGCGAGCTCTGCCAGGATTGGCAACCGCCTTTCGCGA
>JACQDI010000033.1 GCA_016201195.1 Acidobacteriota bacterium
ACCCGCAGGGAGTGGCTCGTGGCTGCCAGCCGGTAGCTGCTGATTCCCGCCATAGAGCATGTGGCCTGTGGCTTGTAGCCGGTGGCGTTACTGCCCGGTTTGTCCGATGCTGGCCAGGTCGCCGGTCATGCTCTCATACAGGCTTACGATGCCCTGGGAGAGGTTGTTGACGGCCGTGATCAGCACCAGGGCGACGGTGGCCACCACCAGGGCGTATTCCACCAGGTCCTGACCTTCTTCCTCATGCAGGAAGGCCAATAAGAGTCGTTTCATTACATTTCTCCTTTTTTCGGTGAACCGCTTGCTGCCGGTTGCGGTTCGGCGCCAAAAACCCATCGCAGAAAAGTCACCGGCCAGTGCCGGGAGCGGGTTTGCGGGCGCACGCGCCATTCCACCGGCTTGCCGTCCAGCTCGGAGAGGAGCTTGAGGTTGGCCAGGGCCGCGGCGTGCGAGCGGTTGTAGTCGAGAGCCGCCTCTAACAGGCGCCGGCTCTCGTCATACCGGCCCTGCTCGATCAACGTCGCCGCCAGGTTATTGTACGCCGTAGCGGAGTCGACGACGTTCTGAAAATGCTGGAGGGCTTCGTCCACGCTGCCTCCGTTTTGGAGGGAGGCGCGGGCCAGGGCCGCGCCAAGGTTGTTGCGAGCCACCATCGAATCCGGATTGCGTTTCAAGGCCCCCTCGAAGGCTGTCGTGGCTTCGGCCAAGCGCCCTTGCTCCATGAGATTGTAGCCGAGGTTGTTGTGCAGGTAGTCGAGGCCGGGAGCCAGGGCGAGGGCCTGCCGAAAGGCCTGCTCGCCGGATTTCCAATCCCCGGCTTCGTCGTGACAAACCCCGCTCTTGTTGAGGACCGCGGCGTCGGGCCGGGCGAAGCCTTGCAAGGTCTCGGCGCAGCGAGCGGGCAGCCCGACGGCGCGCAAGGTTTCCGCGAGCGCCAGGCGGGCCTCCGCCGATTCCGGAAACCGCTCCACGGCCACACGCAGGTGCTCCATCTCGAGTTCGGGCAGGCCCATCTTTCTATAGTGCGCGGCGAGCTGCAGACGCAGGGAAACGGTGGAGGGGTCTTCCGCCATTTGGCGTCGCAACTGGTTCGCCACCGCGTCGCCGTCGCCGGCATCGGCGGCGTTGAGGATCTGGCGGCGCATGGTGGTGGTCACTGCCATCGGCGGCGGCGTGCGCCGGTTAGCGTTCGCCATGCTCCGGGCGCAGCCCGGCTCGAGCATCAGAATGCTCGACAGGATCAGCAGACCCACTCCCGCGCGCGCCGCAGCTCTCACTCTACGACCTCCAACTGGTCACCTGGCCGGGTACCGGTACGCTCGATGGCTCCGGCGGGCAACTCGAGGACGCTGCGCCCTCGCCAACTGAGGGCGAGGCGCCACGGGCGCAGGCAAGTCACTGTCTTAACCACCCGCCGCTTCTTATCCAGAAACAGGACGTCGATGGCAAACTTCATAAAGAAGGTGTGAATGGCCTCACAAGGCACGATCCACAGGCCTTCGCCCTCCCGCAGTCCGGTCCTTTTCAGCAATCCCTCACGCCGGCTACTGCTTGTATCGGCCCGCCCAATGGCGTTCCCGAGCAGGCAGCCCCTGGTTTGGTTCCGTATGCTTAGCGTTTTCACCCGGCTCAGCGTATTCGCCGCCGAACAGGCGCTCGGCTGCTCTCCCGCCGTCGTTACTGCGGGTCTTCTTCCGAAATCGACCGAGCATACCCATCCCACTGGCTTTCTGTCAACGCTATTAGAATAGCAACCCAGCGGAGTGCGAATTGTTGTGCTACACCGCAACTTTTTTTTATCCTATGGGTTGAACGAGGGTAGGATTGAAGGGCATGAAGCTTCGTCTCGTGGTGTTGGCAGTATTCCTCTGCCTGAGGGCGCCCGCGCAAAACCAGGCCACGTTCGGCACGCGTGTGCCGGCGCCGGGAACGCTGCTGGATCTGGTGCTGGACGAGGGCCGGCAGAGGCTGTACCTGGTGAACTACGCCAACGAGCGGGTGGATGTCTACTCGATCCCGGACCAGCGTTTCCTGACGCCGATCGCCGTGGGCCAGCAGCCCGTGTCGGCGGCCCTGTCCCCCGACGGGAAGTACCTATATGTAACGAACTTCGGCAGCTCGACGCTGAGCGTGATCGACCTGGGGGTGGGCGGCGTGGTGAATACGGTGAGCCTGGTGGCGCCGCCGGAGGGCGTGGCGGTGGGCTACGACGGCCGGGTGGTGATCACCACCATCGGGACCGGGGCCGCGGGCTCGACCACGAATTCGCTGCTGATTTTTGATCCCAGCCAGACGGGCACGGCGCAGATTACTGCGGTAGCGGTGGCGCCGCCGGCGCCGCAGAGTCCGAACCTGGCGGGATTCATCGCCGCGCGGCCGTTCCTGACGTTCCGCGGGCGGCTGCAAGCGACCCCGGACGGCCGCTTCCTCATCGGGATGAACGCGCCCACGGGAAACTCGACCGTCGTGTTCCTCTACGAGGTGGCCTCGGGCACAGTGCTGAAGGCGCGGCAGACCCCGGGACTCTCCACGGTGATGTCGGTGTCGCCGGACGGGAGCTGGTTCATGTCCGGCCTGCGGCTGTTTGAGACCGCGACGCTGAACGTGCTGGCCACCACCAGCCAGATCAACGCGCCATTCCAGATCAACGCAGCCTTTAACCAGAACCAGAACGTGGGGGGCAGCGTGTTCTCGCCCGACGGATCGGCGCTCTATAGCGCTTTTAACGTGGCGCCCTTCGCGCTGCCGCAGCCGCGGCCCAACTCGACCACCCTGCTGGTGTCGAATCCGCGGAACCTGGGAATCAACCTGGGCCTGCGGATGCCGGAGAGCGTGCTGGGCAAAATGGTCGCCACCTCGGACGGGAGCACCGTCTACGCCATCTCGGAGACCGGCATCCTGGTGCTGCCGGTGGGCAAGATCTACGACTACCCCATCCTGATGCCCGAGTCGACGGCCGTGCGGCTTTCCATTAACCCGTGCGACCGGGGCCTGGTCACCGCCGAAGTCAAGATTCTCAACGCCGGAAAGGGCAAGCTGACGTTTACCTTCCAGCAGCCGGGCCAGGGGCTGCTGGCCCAGGCCGTTTCGGGGCTGGCCCCCTCGTCGATCAAGCTGAGCCTGAACCCGCGCACCACCAACCGCTTCCCGGGAACCACCGTCTTCAACCTGTCGTTGCAGTCGAATGAGGCCATCAACATCCCTCCGCTGGTGCGCGTCTACCAGAACTTCGAGACCGGAGGACAGGTGGGCGAGGTGATGCCCATCGAAGGGTCGATCCTGGGGGCTGGGGGCCTGGTGGACGTGCAGGTGGACAACCGGCGGGGGCGGGTGTACCTCGCCAACCAGGGGCTGAACCGGATCGAGGTGTACGACTACCGCAACCGGAAGCTGCTGGCGCCGATCGAGGCCGGGCAGTTCCCGTTCTCCATGGCCATGACCTCGGACGGGTCGCTGCTGTATGTGGCCAACCTGGGCGGGGAGTGGATCAGCATCATTGATCTGGACGCGCAGCAGCAGGTGGGCAAGGTGGATTTCCCGCCGTCACCGTTCAATTTCAACGCCAACCCGGTCACGCCGCGGTCGATCGCGATGGGGATTTTCGGGCTGCAATTCGTGGGTTCGAACGGCAGTATCTGGTCGGTGCGGGGCAATACAGCCATCCCGCGCTCTCCGACCTCGGTTCTCAACCCGACCGCGCCCAACCTGGCCACGGTGGCTTCCCCCGCGAACATGGTGTCGACGCCGGGCAGCGAGTCCATCATCCTGATGGACAACAGCGGCAAAGCCTATCGGTACGACTCTCTCACCGATATTTACGTAGTGTCCCAAACGGTGATGAGCACGCCGATCGACAGCTACTACGGGCCGCTGGCGGCGTCGCCGGGCGGAAAATACTACCTGGCCAACCGGGCCATTCTGAACGCGACGCTGGTGCCGATCGGCGGGCGCACCACGGGCAGCGGGGCCGCCGGAGGAGGCGGAGCGGGCGGAGCGGTCAACCAGGGCTTGCGCCACCAGCCGGCGGTGGCCTTCGTCGGCGAGAACACCTTCGCCCGATTCACCATTCCGCCGCAGACCAACGCGGGCACGGCGCCGGTGGGCGACCCGCGACCGCTGGTGGAGCTGGTGGATGTGACCAACGAGTCCCGGCTGGTGACGGTGGCCGCGCCGGAAGGGCCGCCCAACCAGGTCTTCGGCAACGCGCGGGCCAACATCACGCCGCGGATGATGGCCGTGGATGGCGCGGGATCGCAGGCCTTTCTGATCACCACCAGCGGCCTGAGCGTGGTCTCTCTCCGGCTGACCACGCCGGCCGACCGCCCGGTGATCAACAACAACGGGGTGGTCAACGGCGCCACCTTTGCCCGCACCATCTCGCCGGGCTCGCTTATTTCCATCTTCGGGCAGAACCTGGCGGAGAAGGCTTCGGCCTCCGATCTGCCGCTGCCCACGGTGCTGGGCGGCTCGTGCGTCACCTTCAACGACGTTTCGCTGCCGCTGCTGAGCGCCTCGCCGACGCAGATCAACGCGCAGCTTCCGCCGGAGGTGGCGCCGGGGGCGACCGCCGTGAAGGTGCACTCGATCGTGACCGGTCTCGAGAGCGACACGGTTCTGGCCAACGTGTCGCGCAGCTCACCGGGCATCTTTACGCTGGAGGGCAACCTGGCGGCGCTGTTCCACGGGACCGACATGCGTGCGGTGACGCGCGCGAATCCGGCGCAGCGGGAGGAGGTGCTGGTTCTGTTTGGCACCGGGCTGCCCCCCGGCGCCGGGCAACAACTCGAGCCGGGCGTTCCGGCGCCGGCCAATCCCCTCATTACCACCGTTCTGCCGCGAGTGTTTATCGGCAACCCGGACCAGCCGGGCACGGAGATGCGAGTGGAGTGGAGCGGGTTTACGCCGGGCTTTATCGGACTGAACCAGGTTAACTTCCGCGTGCCGGCCGACGCGGTGACCGGCGATAACCTGCCGGTGGTTCTGCGCGGGGAGGATGGAGAGAGCCCGCGCAATCCGCCGCTGGCGCCGGTAACGAGTATCCGATGAAGAAGGCGAGGAAGAGGCTTACCCTACTGCTGCTGCTGTTCTGTGGCGCGCTGCACGCGGCCACTTTCGGCAACCGCGTGTCGGTCGCCGGCGGGCCCCTCGACCTGGTGCTCGACGAGCGGCGCAACCAGCTCTACCTGGTCGATTTCAACACCAACGCCGTGCAAGTCTACTCGATTCCCGGGCGCCGC
>JACQDI010000601.1 GCA_016201195.1 Acidobacteriota bacterium
CGTCGAGCGCTTCCAGCCCCAACTGGTCGGCCGCGTCAAGCTCTACACCCGCAGCAACCCCATCTTCGACGAGTTCAGCATCACCCAGGAGCTGGAGAAGGCCCTGCGGCCCAAGGTCTGGCTGAAATCCGGCGGCTACATCGTCATCAATCAGACCGAGGCCCTGGTGGCCATCGACGTCAACACCGGCAAGTACGTCGGCAAGTCCAACCGCCTGGAGGACACCATCGTCAAGACCAACCTCGACGCGGTGAAGGAGATCGTCCGCCAGATCCGCGTGCGCGACCTGGGCGGCATCATCGTCGTCGACTTCATCGACATGGACGAGCGCAAGAACCGCCAGAAGGTGATGGCGGCGCTTGACGAGGCCCTGCGCGCCGATCGCGCCCCGTCCAAGATCCTCCAGTTCAACGATTTCGGCCTGGTGGCCATCACCCGCAAGCGCGTCAAGCAGTCGCTGGAACGCACCCTGTGTTCGCCCTGCCCCTACTGCGACGCCTCCGGGTACATCAAGTCGGTAGCCACCATGATCCAGGAGATCGTGGTCGAGGCCAAGAAGATCGCCCGCACTCTGGACGGCCGTGACGTCACCCTGCGCGTCAACCCGGAGGTGGCCAAGGTCCTCAAGTCGCGTGACAACAGCTATCTCGAGGAGATCGAGGCTCTGCTCCGCCGCCCGGTGCTGGTCAAGGGCGATCCGTTGCTGCACCAGGAGAGGTTTGATTTCAACTAGGTCTTTCGCTTGCCTCAGAAGCTCAGGTGAAGGGCCAGGCGGAGCGCGCGCATGTCAACGCCCGCGCCTGGGGAGCCGGCTCCCCAGGCTCCCCACCGGCCCTCAGCCGACCCCCAACTCGGCTTTCGGACCTCGTGCAAGCGAAGTCTAATCGTGCGATGATCTTGGCCGTGCTGGCGCGAAGGGCAGTGGTTGTGGGGGCGGTTATGCTGCTGGGGATGGTGTCGTGTGGGAAGCCCAAGGTGGGAGGTTCTAAGGGGGGCTCGGCGGACCAGGTGGCCCGGGCGTTCATCGCCCGTCACCTGGAGAAGACCAAAGCCCTGGAAAAGGCAGCCAACCTGGGCTGGTGGGCCGCCAACACCACCGGCAAGGCCGAGGACTTTCAGGCCAAGGAGCGGGCGGAGAACGCCCTCAACAAGGTGCTGTCCGATACCAAAGCATTTGACGAGGTCAAGTCGATCCGCGACCGCGGAGGGCTGGAAGACCCGCTGGTGAAGCGCTCCATTGACCTGATCTACCTGAGCTATCTCGGCAAACAGGTGGATCCGAAGCTGCTCGAGCAAATGACCGCCAAGAGCAAGACCGAAAACGACGTGCGCAAGATCCTGCGGGAATCCAAGGATCCCCAGGAGCGGGAGCAGGCCTGGAAGGCGAGCAAGGCCGTGGGACGCCAGGTCGAGCCAACACTCAAGGAACTGGTCAAGCTGCGCAACGAGTCAGCGCGCAAGCTCGGATTCCGCGACCACTACGTCATGTCGCTGTATCTGGCCGAGCAGGACGAAGCGGCCGTGCTGGCGCTCTTCGCCCAACTGGACGAACTGACGCGGCGGCCCTTCCAGGAAATGAAAACCCGGCTGGACCGGACGCTCGCCAAACGGGTTCAAGATCCCGGTCACCGAGCTGCGGCCGTGGCACTACGAAGACCCCTTTTTCCAGGAAGCGCCCCACGTGGGCGCAGTGAAGCTCGACGCCCTGTACGCCAAACAGGACATCCTCGAGATCAGCCGCAGGTTCTACGCCTCGATCGGCCTGCCCATCGAGGATGTGCTCGGGCGCAGCGATCTCTACGAGAAGGAGGGCAAAAGCTCGCACGCGTTCTCCGCCGACATCGATCGCGAGGGCGATATCCGGGTGCTGGCCAACATCCGTCCCAACGACTACTGGATGAACACCATGCTCCACGAGCTGGGACACTCCGTCTATTCCCGGCACATCGACCGGCAACTGCCTTACACGCTGCGCACCGAGGCGCACATGCTGGCCACCGAAGGGATCGCCATGATGTTCGGGCGGGTGAACAAGCGAGCAGAGTGGCTGCGGGCCATGCTGAAAATGGACCCGCGCCAGGCCAGGCGCTACGGCACGGAGTCTCGGCGTACGCTGCGCATGGAGTCCCTGATCTTCAGCCGCTGGTGCCAGGTGATGCTGCATTTCGAGCGGGCCCTTTACGCTAACCCCGATCAGGACCTCTCCAAACTATGGTGGGACCTGGTGGAAAAATACCAGGGACTCAAGCGGCCCGAGGGCCGCGCCGAGCCGGATTACGCTTCGAAGATTCACCTGGTCACTGTGCCGGTCTACTATCACAACTACATGATGGGAGAGTTGTTCGCCTCGCAGGTGCACCACGCGATGGCCAAACAGCTCGGCGTGCGCGACTCGGGCTCGTTCGCCTACGTGGGCCGGAAGGAAGTGGGCGAATTCTTGAAAGAGAGAGTCTTCCATCCCGGCGCGCAATATCCCTGGAACGAGCTGACCCAACTGGCCACCGGAGAGCCGCTCAATGCGGGGGCGTATGCGCTGGACTTTATGAGGGAATGAGGGAAGAGGGGAGAGGAGTGAGGAGAGAGGAGAGACTGCTGCTGGCAGCGCTCGTTTGGCCGCTGGCGATGCAGGGGCTGACTCATCGGGAGATCTTTCGGAATGAGCTGGTTGCGGTGATGGAGTTGGCGGTCCCGCCTGGCGAGACCGAATCCATGCATACCCATGGGAACTACGTGAGTGTGCAGATGACGGA